>NZ_JAKRFU010000016.1:0-117198 GCF_022347845.1 Pseudoalteromonas sp. McH1-42
TTGGCAGCGGCAGTGCCTCATTACATGATGCCGCAGACACTGACGTTTATAGATGAGATGCCGCTGACACCCAATGGCAAAGTGGATAGTCATGCACTATTGAGATTGACAAAGTCTAATGAAGACGAAGTCGAGAACACCGCGCAAACTTCAGCACAAATTCTAATTTCAAATATCTGGCGACAAGTGCTCCATTTAGATCACCTAAGTATAAATGACAACTTTTTCGCACTAGGTGGGCACTCGGTGCTTGCAGTTCGAATTCTATCGAAAGTACAAAGTGTCTTTAAATGTAATATCACTTTACGTCAATTTTTTATCGAACCCAATGTATTGGGATTAACTAATTTAATCGAAGATTGCCTAGGTGGCAGCGAGATTGTTAATGACATTGCATGGGTATACGACTTGGTTGCGGACTTACCTTTAGAGGAAGTTATGTTGCTGCTTGAGGAGCAGGATGATGATTTTTAGATGCCTATTCTGAACGAGAACAACTTAAAAATGGAAGCTAAATAGTCATTCACTTTTATATTGAGAGAAAAAATAATGACAATAGAAAGACAGAAATTACTGGAACTAACACTTGCAAAAAAAGGTATCGCATTACCTAAAAAAACAACTATCAAGGTGCGAGAGAACAAGCCTTACTATGCTCAATCTGATGCACAGAAAAGGCTTTGGCTTATAGATCGTTTAGATCCAGGTAACGCAACATATAACATGCCTTTTGCAATCCGGATCAAGAGCAAACTTGATTTTAATGTTCTTGAGGAGAGCATTAATAAGGTGGTAATGCGCCATGAAATCTTACGCACTCACTTCGATGAGGTAGATGGAGAGCCTGTACAAATAATTCAGTCAGAGCTTGACGTTAAAGTTGATTTATTTGATCTGTTGGATTCAGATGCGTCAAGTATTGACTCAGAAATTGAGGCAATTGTTGATAGAGAAGCACAAAAACCGTTTGATTTACGTACTGGACCACTGCTTCGTATTTCTATTATCAATATCAGTGAAGATGACTTTGTTCTCTTTATTGCTATTCATCACATTATTGGTGATGCATGGTCATTCAAAGTACTAATCGATGAGTTGATTTCGATTTACGAGCATGCCTTAGAAGGTTCTGAAGCACCGTTAAAAGAACTAACTATACAATACGCTGACTTTTCAGAGTGGATAAAAGACAGTGTTTCATCCGAGCAACTAGAGGGGCAGATTGAGTTTTGGAAGTCTTACTTAGATAGTGCTCCTAATTCACTGACCTTACCAGTAGATTATCATCGTCATGGCGCACTTACTCAGGCAGGAGCAAGTATTGCTATCAATATCCCTTTGGATGTTGCGGACAATGTTAAAAAGATAGCTAGCGAATATAATGCTTCTGCATTTATGGTGTATTTCACAGCATTTAATGCCTTAATGTCTAGATACAGCGGCAGCACAGATATAGTTGTGGGTACCCCAGTATCCAGCCGGACCAGGGAAGAGTTACAACCACTTATTGGCCTGTTTATCAATACTTTGCCACTAAGAACGGATCTGTCTGGTGACCCCAGCTTTTCCGAATTACTATCAAGAGTAAGAGAATCAAATTTAGCTGCTTTTGCTAACCAGGAGTTGCCATTTGACCGTTTAGTTGATGAAGTTGGTATTGAACGGCGATCTGGTAAAACCCCACTGATTAACACTATGTTCTCTTTTAGTGAAGATTCAGCCAGCGTTGATGAAAGGATTCATTACATTCCAACCGAGGTAAGGACATCTAAGTTCGACCTTAGCATAGACGTAGTACAAAAAGCAGATTCGGTCCAAATTGCGGTTGAATATAGTACCGAGCTATTTGATGCTCCAACAATTCAGCGTTTATTAAATCATTATCAAAGAGTACTAATTGAAGGGATAGCGTCTCCAGATTCACTTGTCTCTCAGTTATCTTTAATGAGCGATGAAGAAGTTCAAGATATCATTTCTGATTGGAGTCAGGGGAAGGTGGTAGAAATCCCTGCCGGAAATGAATTTCAAAGGTTTGAACAGCAAGTTCAAGAAAGACCGGATGCTGTTGCGGTAGTCGATAGCTCTGGATCAAGTAGTTATCAGGCGCTAGCTGATAAGGTTGACAATATCTCGAAGCTGTTGCTGCAGCAAAATGTAACAACAGGAGATGTCATTGCTGTTTGTATGGAGAGCTCTTCAGATCTAATCGCCAGCATGCTTGCTATAACAAAATCTGGTGCAGCTTTCCTATTGATGGATATTAATAGTCCAAAAGAGCGACTGTCATACATTCTTAAAGATGCAAATGCCAAGGTTGTTTTAAGTACACAGCAGTATACGTCTTTATGTTCGGATTTTGCTCACGTGATAGATGTGGCAATAACAGCTAGCACGGATTTGAAAGCTCGACCGCCAGTTTCTTTAGACCCTGAAGCTATTGCATACGTTGTATATACTTCGGGCTCTACAGGAAAACCAAAAGGTGTTGAGATATCTCACAAGGCGTTGAGTAATTTAGTGCACTGGCAACAAGAACAGTTCAAGATCACAGAAAATGACCGAAGTACTCAATTAGCTGGAGTATCGTTTGATGCAGTAATTTTAGAAACTTGGGCTTATTTTACCCAAGGAGCAAGTATTTATATTGCTGATGCTGATATCAAAAGGTCGCCTTCTTTGTTAGTCAAGTGGCTACAAGACAATGAAATCACCATTGCATTTGTACCAACGCCGTTAGTGAGTTCGATATTGGACGCAACGTGGCCATCTGATACGCCTCTAAAGTCAGTATTAACCGGCGGTGATACGCTGCACCATCTGCCAACACCGAAAACACCTTTCAAACTGTATAACTTATATGGCCCGTCGGAAAATACGGTCGTAACGAGCTACAAAGAGCTTAGCCATTATATGAGCAAAGCGATGAAACCACCAATCGGAAAGCCTATAAATAATGTAAGAGCTTTGGTGTTAGACAAACATTTACAGGTTGTTCCCCCCGGTGTTATTGGTGACCTGTATGTTGGCGGTGTTGGCTTAACGGCTCAGTTTAGAAATCAACCGGAACTTTCAAAAACTCAGTTTGAGTCGATATCACTACCAGGGGAAGGCGAAAAAGTTAGGTTATATAAAACAGGAGATAAAGTAAGGTTACTTGATAATGGAGATATAGACTTCATTGGAAGGGTTGATCATCAAGTTAGCCTTAGAGGGTACCGCATAGAATTAGCTGAAGTAGAAGCTGCTCTGTATGAATATAACGCCATATCAAAAGCAGTGGTGATAACTGATACATCATCGAATGGTGAAACAAAATTAGTCGCATTTATTGAATTTTTAGCTGGCAATAAAAAAACAGCTCAAGAAGTAAGAGCGTTTTTACAAACTCGTTTACCAGCATTTATGCTCCCGGCTCAATTTGTATTTTTAGATAGTATTCCTCTGACAAATAATGGAAAGATTGATCGTAATGCATTGGTTATTCCAAAAGAAGTCTCGACTGATGCTGAGTTGGTACATGCTTCGACACCAACAGAAGAAATTATCGCTTCAATCTGGGGTGACGTTTTAGGTATTACGGAAGTTGGAATTCACGATAACTTCTTTTCATTGGGCGGGCACTCATTACTGGTTACAAAAGTGGTTTCCCGAATTGAAGGTGTGCTAAAGACTGAGTTACCTGTGAAAAGTCTATTTGACGAGCCAACGATAGCAGCTTTGGCTAAAGGGGTTGATAACAAGCGTTGGGATGAAAATAAAGCAGCTTCATCACCTATCGTCGTGCTACAAGATTCAGAAAGAGAGAATATAACACCGTCTTTCTCACAACAAAGACTGTTATTTTTAGAGCAACTCGATCCTAATACACCGACCTACAATGTGCCCGGTGCCTATCGCCTTAGTGGTAACCTGGACGTAGCTGCGCTGCAGTATGCGTTTGATCAATTGATACAGCGTCATGAAATTCTTCGTACTACATTCAGTATTGACCAACAGCATAACGTTTTTCAGGTTATTTCTGCGGCAAAACCAGCAATAATCGTGCAGACCAACTTGGACACGATTACTGATGAACAAAAAGAATCGCACCTAAAAACATTCTTAAATGAAGAGTCACAACAGCCTTTTAATCTTATTACAGGCCCCTTATTTAGAATAAATCTAGTGCGGTATTCTCAAACAGAACATGTGTTGCTTTTCAATATTCACCATATCATTACAGACGGTTGGTCAATGGGAATTCTGTTTGATGAATTATCTGAATTTTATCGCGCCTACATTGAGCAGCGCCCCAGCCAGCTAAAAAGCATCAGTGTTCAGTATGGTGATTTCTCAGTTTGGCAAATGCAAAGGCTTCGCTTTGGTTTTCTTATACAGCTTCGTCAATACTGGTTACAACAACTCAAAGATGCGCCCAAAGAGATAAACTTGCCGACTGATAGACCAAGAAGGCCGAACCAGAGCTTGGATGGAGACGTAGTTGAGTTTCATATCAATGAAACATGCACTGCGAAACTAAAATCAATTGCGGTTAAAAATAATGCCACTATGTTTATGGTGTTAATGGGTGCTTTCAAAATACTGCTTAGTAAATATAGTGGGCAAAATGATATTGTTGTTGGAACGCCTGTTGCGAATCGAAATCAAGAAGAGCTGGAAAATATCATAGGCTTTTTTGTCAATATGCTACCAATGCGCACAGATTTAGAGGGCGACCCGACGTTTAATGAGTTAGTGGTGCGTGTTAGGGATATGGCGATAGGTGCATATGAGCATCAGGATCTGCCTTTTGCTCAATTAGTCCAGTTAGTTAGTCCAGATCACCGCTGGCATCGTTCACCTATTTTTCAAGTGATGTTTGTTTTACAGAATGCTCCTACCGGAGACATAGAGTTGCCTGGATTACGTTTAAGCACAGTTGCGCTTGAAAACAAAACCTCAAAAGTCGATTTAACTCTTGTTATGCATGAAGATAATGGGGGCCTCAATGCTGCATTTGAATATAACGTAGATCTGTTCGACAGAATTACAATCAAGCGTATGGTGTCACACTTTGAAAATCTGCTGCATAACTTAGTGGAGGATATAGACAAGCCTATCTCTAAAGTGTCACTACTGACGCCAGATGAATATGAGCAGATCATAAATATTTGGGGTAAAGGAGAAGTAGTCCAGCCATCTGCGGAGGATGTTTGTTGTTTATTTGAACAGCAAGCCCTGCAGAGTCCCGACTCAATAGCCTTGGTTGAAGATCATAAGATGATGACTTATCGTCAAGTTGATGAGCGTTCAAACCAATTAGCTAATTACTTCAGTAGCAAAAAAATTGGTACCGGAGATATCGTCGCGATCGCATTGAACCGCTCTATGGATATGATCGTGAGCTTTATTGCAACTTTAAAGGTAGGGGCTGCGTTCTTACCTTTAGATATTAAGAATCCAAAAGCCCGAATAAAACACATAATAGATAACTCAAATTCTAGTGCGGTGGTAACTAAATCGGAATTTAATGATTTGTTACCTGATGACATATCGCAGGTTATTCAGTTAGATATCGCCGAAGAAGAAATAACGACTCATTCTAATATCGCACCGGCCCGTAAAATAGACATGGATAGCTTGGTCTATGTTATTTCGACTTCAGGCTCTACTGGCAATCCTAAAAATGTTTCGGTGCAGCATAAGGCACTGATGAACCTTGTGAATTGGCAAAAAAGAGAGTTTAAAGTTACATCTAAGGACCGAGCTTCTCAAATAGCAGGTGCCTCATTTGATGCGTCTATGCTCGAGATATGGGTTTATCTAATATCTGGAGCAAGCGTATATATTTTGAGTGATGAAGTTACAAAATCTCCGAACGATTTAATTGATGCATTGACACAGAGCGAGATTACGATCGCTCAAATGGCGACACCTCTCACCGAAGCTTGCCTTAATGAAGAATGGCCAGAGACACCTGAACTAAGGGCGGTAATTACAGGTGGCGCAGCACTCACAAAAGCGCCTTCAGCAAGTGCATCATTTAAGCTTTATAATGTATACGGGCCAGCTGAAAATACTGTCGCTACAACTTTCACGGTAGTCCCTTCAATTGAAGAATCTCAAGAAACACCATCCATTGGTTCCCCAATCGATGGCGTCCAAGTCTATGTATTAGATAGTGCTCTGTCTCCGGTGCCGGTAGGTGTTGTTGGAGAGCTTTATATTGGCGGCATGAACCTTTCCCAGGGCTACATAAATGCGCTAGAAGAAACAGAGCAGCGATTTATAGCCAGCCCCTTCAACGATCAAGAAAAGCTCTACCACTCGGGAGACCTCGTCAGATATCGCAAGAATGGCGAGCTCGAGTTTTTGGGCCGCATGGATGATCAAATTAGCATTAGAGGTTTCCGTGTCGAGCTTGGAGAAGTAGCAAAAGCAATTAATAACCTGAATGAGGTTCAGCAAACTTTTATTCAAACACAAGAAGTATCTCAAAATCAGCATATTATTGCTTATGTTGTTTTAAGTGAGTCTGCGGAGTTAACAGAAAGCGAACTATTAGAAGCGCTAAAACAAGTAATTCCTGTTTATATGTTACCAAGTGCGATCGTTTTCATGGACGAGTTACCGAAAAATGTCAATGGCAAGGTGGATAAATCTAAGTTACCACTACCTAGTGCTGAGCGTTTTGATGACGAGGCTTCAATTATTCCAATCAACGATGGATTTGAGCAAGAGCTAGCTGAAATATGGGGAAGACTTCTTAACTACAAAGTAACCTCTATGGGTGATGACTTCTTTAAGCGTGGTGGTCATTCAATCTTAGCTATGACCTTAAAATCTGAAATTCGAATGAAATTTGGCGTTAACGTAAATTTGGTCAATTTATTTGAAGATGCAACACTGAAAAACTTAGCGACTTCAATTAAAACATCTGAAGATAAAGTTGTTGAAGGTGAGCAGTATTTTGGTGACGTGGAATTGGCCGAAGTTAAAGAGGAAAAAGGGGTCCTTGAAAAGATCTTGGGGATGTTTACTAAACGCAGGAAAGATAAGGGAGATGATGACAGGTTATTACCTAAAGTTGATGAGCTTAATGCAGGAAAGTCGCTCGTCACATTCCAGTCGAAGGGCGCTCTATCGCCTCTATTTTGTATTCACCCAGTTTCTGGTGAAGTAACCGCATATGTTGAGCTCGCACGTCGATTGGGACAGGATAGGCCCATTTATGGACTGCAATTGCCAAGCAATTTAAATGGTGGTGAAAGTCGAACAATTGAACTGCTAGCGGCACATTATGCATACGCCATAAAGTCATTAAACCAACATCAGCCAGTAAACCTGATGGGTTGGTCTATGGGTGGAGTGATTGCATTTGAGGTTGCTCAGCAGTTAGAAAAAATGGGGGTGAGTGTACAAAGTCTGAACTTAATTGATAGCTACCCATATGATCATGAGATAAAAGATAATGATTTAAACGAGGCTAGTTTATTTGGCAGCTTTGTCCGTGAGGTATCGATATTAAACGAAGGGACTGATGATTTTGCTTGGGAAAGTGAGAACGATACTGTTGATGATAATGAAATAGAAGGGGCGCTTAAGAAATTACAATCGTCCAACACTTTATCAATGGACCTTGATTTAAATGAGTTTAGAAAACGCTGGCTTAACTATAGGGCAAATACTCAAGCTTTGAGTCAATATCATCCAAAACCTTATCAAGGTAAGTTAAGTTTGATAATGGCATCAGAAGAAGTCAATGAGGATGAGTCTAGTCCGTTGAAGCATTGGGCTAAGTTCTCCACGGGAGGCATGACTATCGATGTGGTACCTGCGGATCATTATACGATTTTAAAAGGGGCAAGTTTAAAATTGATTTCTGATAAATTAATTAATTCAATGCCAATTTAAAAAATAAGCTACCAAGTATGTTCTTAATGTGCATACGAGAACTTAGATAAGTATTGATTATGTTAATTATATAATTGAAATTAATGCAATAGTGTGGATCTTGCCTTTAGATAGTCGTTAATTATCTTTAGGCGAGTGCTGTTTTTTTGATGATTTTGAAGCGTGATAAAGGTATGGTAAATAAATTGCTTCAATAGGTTACAGATGGAGTGCAAAAATGTTACAAGAAGTAGGATCTTTAAGCGACCTGCCAGAGTTGTTCAGACAGGGAGAAATTCGTTCGGTGCCTGGGAGAGAGTTATTCGATGAATCGGTGTTTGACTGGTCCATGGATTATTTAGCCAAGCACCATAGTAAGGTACCTGTTAATACTGATATCAAGTTAAAGAACGGGGTATTTAATAGCCGGCGTATAGATATGTCTGAGTTTATTTCTCGAACTGATGGTGTTGTGGGAAATGAAAGATATTTAGATCTCGCTGAAAAGTCGACTCTATATGCAAATCTCAACGCAAAAAGGGTTTTAAATAAAAATCTCGTTAAGGGCGATGTGGCAAAGTTGCATAGACATCAGCTTAGTTATATGTGGCTTGGTATGTCTCCTGGTACCTTGCATATCGATTTCTTTGATAATTTCTTAGTTCAGTTACATGGTCAAAAAAGAATTATAATATTTAAAACCCAAGTAAATGATGAGATATCGTCTAAGCACTATGTTAATTTGCCACTGAATCATGATATTCCTGCTGAAGAGAATAAAAAAGGGAATCCATGGATTAAACCTGAAAACTATTATGACATCATACTTAACCCCGGTGATGCGGTTATGATACCAAATGCAGCCTATCATTGTGCGACAGGCATAACAGCTGATTCAGTATCTTTGAATACGTTCTTTGTGCCTAAGTTTAGAGGAGGGTGCCATAGTCCGTATGCAAGAAGTGATAGTAAAACTCCACGAATTATTAATAATACAATGATTTCTTTGTCTCAACTTTACTATCGTTTCACAAATCGTTCATTAATGAACTCTAATCATTATGAAATATTTTAATTGATAGATATTTATCTTTAAAGACACCTCCCGCAATGGGGGGTGTTTTGTGTTAAGTTTTTATTTAGAAGAGTTTTTATGGATATAGTTAGACAAAAGAAAGAGCGGGGGGTGATTAAAAAATATTGGTATATACCAGTGTTTTTTATTGCGTTTTTGGTTTTCTACTTTATTAGTAATCTCATTTCTGATGATATTTATGTTGCAGATGCTGATAGGGTTGTTTTTAGTGAAGTAAAAAATGGAAGGTTTACTGTTTCCGTCAGAGGAAGCGGTGTGCTAAAACCGAAAGAAATTAATTGGCTAGCTTCAAATGTAGATGGGCGTGTAGAAACTTTATATGTTAAGCCTGGCAATATAGTTAAAAAAGGTGACTTGATTGCCAAACTAGATAATCCAGAACTTGTGCAGAAGTTGAAAGAGACACAGTGGGAACTAGAGGCCATTGAAGCTGACGCAATAGCGAGTGAAATTGCAGGGGAGTCGGCTTTATTAGACTTAGAGGCAGTGGTTCTCAATGCAAAACTCGATTTTGAAAAAAGCAAGGTTCAATATAATAGTCAGATTCAATTGCGAGAGAAGAATTTAGGAGTTGTAGCTGAGGTTGATTTTTTAAAAAATCGTTTAGAAACATTACAATCGGAGAAGCGGTGGAAAATTCAGCAAAAACGATATGAGAAGATGCTGGAAAATAACCAAGCACAACTTCAAGCTCTCAAGGCTCGGTTGAAAAAAATGAAAAAGATAGCTGAGCGTGCCCAAGATCAAGTTGATAATTTGTCCGTCATAGCGACGATGGACAGTGTTGTTCAAAATGTGGCAATTGAAAGTGGTCAAAGAGTCCGTATTGGTGACAATATAGCGAAACTTGCTCAAAAAGAAGAACTAATAGCTGAACTTCAAATTCCAGAGCTTCAGGTCCGATCCGTCACAATTGGTCAGCTGGTTACTATTGACACAAGAAATTACAAAATGACAGGGGAAGTTGCTAGGGTCGCACCTTCAGTAATAAATGGAAAAGTGCAAATTGACGTGGAGCTAGACTTACCTTTATCACCAGACGCAATACCAGATTTAACAGTTGATGGAATTATTACTGTATCAAATATAGATCAAGCACTATATGTAAAAAAACCAATTTACACTCAAAGCCAAAGTGATGCCTATGTATATAAAGAGTCATCGGATGGTCGGTTTGTCGAGCGTACCCGTGTGAAATTTGGTGTAGGTTCAGTAGGTGAAGTACAAATCATAAGTGGCTTAAATATAGGCGATAGAATAGTAGTTTCAGACCCATCACAATGGGAAATGTATGAGAAGGTACTGATTAATTGAGGAAAGGAATATGACAGACACGTCAATTATAGAATTAAAAAAAATACAAAAAATCTTTTTGACTGATGAAGTTGAAACACATGCTTTGAGTGATATTTCTCTCTCAATAAATAAGGGTGACTTCGTGTCTATAACAGGTCCTTCAGGGGGAGGGAAATCTACCTTGCTCTCTTTAATGGGATTGCTGGACACTTTCAGTGGTGGTGAATATAAAATAGCAGGCTATGATACAAAATCACTCTCAAATTCTGAGCGTTCTGCGATCCGGAATAAAGAAATAGGATTTATTTTTCAGTCGTTTAATTTGATTAGTGATTTGAGTGTAGAAGACAATGTTGAATTACCTCTCGATTATCGCCACGATATAAATAAAACTGAACGTGCAGCGTTAGTGAGTGAAGCTCTTAAAAAAGTGGGTATGGAGCATCGCGCGAAGCATTTCCCTTCCCAATTGTCTGGCGGTCAGCAACAAAGGGTAGCGATAGCGAGGGCAATCGCAGGCTCTCCTACTATTATATTAGCGGACGAACCAACAGGTAACCTGGATTCTAAAAATGCATCTGCGATTATGGATTTGCTACTCGAGCTGAATAAAGCCGGTGCCACTATCTGTATGGTAACGCACGATCCAAAGTCAGCAGCTATGACAAAGAGAGTAATTAATATCTTAGACGGTAAATTAGTCAGTGATGAGGTTATCAAAACACCAGAAAAATCACTTGGCAAGCGGGCTCAATTGATAGAGGAGAGTTGATTATGCCGTCTTGGAAAGAGTTTAAATACGCTATTAGGATGTTGTTTAAAAAGCCGAAATTTACTCTATTAACAATTATGGTAATGGCTTCTGGGTTAGCGATCAGTGTTTATATATTTTCATTTTTACATACCATGGCTTCTAAGCCACTTGCATTTGAAAATGGACATGAGATTGTTGTTTTTGACCGTGCGCTAAACGGAGTATGGAATCAAGGTGGTGACCTTGATATTCAAGATAGCCGTGATATTAGAGAAAATCTTCAGGGTTTCAAAGAGTTTGTTATCTATCAGCAAACTATTGGAAATGTTACTGGAAGAGATGGCGCTAGGCAGTTCAATGTCATTAAAACCGAATCTAATATGTTTAACTTTACAAGGGTAGAGCCCCTTTTAGGTAGGGGGTTTTTGGAGTCGGACGATAAATTAGGATCGGAACCTGTTGCTGTGATTGGCTATGATATGTGGATGTCATATTTTGGTGGCAATGAAAATGTCATTGATCAGATGTTTACAGTTAATAACCAATCAACCCGAATTGTTGGTGTAATGCCTAAAGGGTACTACTTTCCAAGCACAGCTGAAATTTGGTTACCACTAAAGCCTGATTTTTCAAGTCCAAGGGGCAGCAGCACAGGTTATATGCTAGCGCGGATTTTGCCCAATTCAGATAAAGAAAAGTCTCAGGCTGCGCTGTCTCTTATTATGAAGCGAAATGCGGAGCTGTATCCTTATACTAACGCGGGTGTGGGCGCTTATTTTACCTCTTTGCCACTGGCTGCACTTGGCCAAGATGCTAACAGCTTTCTAATCGCACTTTATATCGCTGGAACAGGCTTACTTATATTAGCAGCAATAAATGTGAGTAATTTGCTGTTTGTCCGTGCGCTTGAAAGGACAAAGGAAACTGCGATTCGTGTAGCTCTGGGGGCACCTAAAGCTCGGCTAGTTATGCAAATGATGTGGGACAGTATTATCATTTGTTCTGTTGGGGGAGGGCTCGGTTTACTGGCTGTCGCAATTGGTTTGCGTCAAACTGAGGCCGTTACAGCAACATTTAGTGATGATAAGCCACTTTTCTGGTGGAAGATGGGGATTGATGCGTACACCTTAGTTGTTTTCTTCATGTTCGTACTATTCACAGTTGTCGTTACTGGTTTATTGCCCGCTCTTAAATCCACTGGTGGAGATTTTAATAGTGTTTTGAGAGATGGTACCCGAGGCGCATTAAGTCGTAAATCTAGTCGACTTGCGAAAATAATCACTATTAGCCAGATTTTTCTCTCTAGTACATTACTAATTGCCGCGGGTGTAATGGTCATTGGTACATGGTTTGCTACTAATGCAGATTATGGTGCAGATGTGGATGAGTTTTATACAGCGAGGATTCGATTACCAGATGAATCTTATAACAGTGGTGAGAAAAAAACGGCTTTTGTCCACCAATTACAAGAGCGGTTAGAAAACCAAAACGGCATGGGTAAAGTTGCCGTGATGTCTGAAATTCCGGGGATCTATTCCTGGAGACCCACTATGGCTATAGAAGGCCAAATTTATGATACATCAGACAGTTATCCTCGGATTAATTATACTTCTGTTACTGTTGGCTCATTAGATAAAATTGGCGTAAAGCTTGTGGAGGGGCGCTATTTTGATAGTAGTGACATTGGTTATAATAAAAGTACGGCAATAGTTACGGAATCATTCTCTAAGAGGTACTTCAATGGTGAAAGTGCTATTGGTAAAAGGCTAAGGGTTGTTCAGAATGATGGTGATGGGGTTAACTGGATTACAATTTCTGGAGTCGTAAAAAATACCATTCAAGGTGAGCCATTCTCTGAAGTGGCAAATTCTCCAACTGTTTTTAGACCATTTAGCCAACAATCCAGAGAAGGCTTGTTTGTCGCAATGGAGTTGAATTCTCACCCTCAAACACTGGTCCAAAGCTTGAGAAAGGTACTCAATCAAATTGATCCAAATGTAGCTGCTTTCTCAATGAAATCATATCGAGAACGGATAGATCAGAATACCGCGAGTGTGGGTTTTGTTAGTAAAATATTTCTATTGCTGGCTCTGATTGCTCTCTTACTGGCCTTGAGTGGAATATATGGTGTAATGTCTAATTCAATAATACGAAAAACCCAAGAGATTGGAGTTAGGAGGGCGTTAGGAATACCGGATGAGAAAATTATTATGGGTTTCCTCAAATCAAGTATTTCTCAAATGTCGTTCGGCCTGATCCCTGGCGCTATTTTGGGGGGAACGATCGCGTCTATGCTTGGTGCTTTGCTAGGGACCGGGCAGGTTGTTTTGGTTAGTATGATCATTTTTGTAATGCTCCTAATATCGGTTATTGTGGTTGTCGCAACTTTGATACCTATTAAGAAAATGCTTAAAAGTCAGCCAGTAGTATCTTTGAGGTATGAATAGAGCCCTAACTCGGTAGGTATATCCCTTGTTGGGGGCTACTTTATGAGGGATTCGTAATGTTGAATTGCAGTGGGCTGTCAATTCGGACGTTGTGTTATCACCTCAAGCGGCAGCGAGGATGGTAGTCTGCCCCGAGTTCATAAACTGCGTCAATTTGTATTGTGCTATTAATAACAGATTGTTTATCGGGGGCGTGTGCTAGGCCTAGGGCCGCTTCTGAATTCACCTCTTATTAAGCTAAAAAATCCGGCTAAAATAGGCCGGATTTTTTATATTTGTGGTTCTGTACTGGTCAAATCCAGCCGGATACTTTCTATTTATATACTCGATTGGATTCATATCATCCAGCGAGACAGTGCAGTCTGATCTTGTTGTAATATCTGATGTATTTCTCTACACCAGAGCACATAGAATAACATTTTGAACGCCCAACATTTAGCAATCATTCATTTTTAAACTTCCAAAAAAATGCTCGACAACTGCATTATTAAGACACGCTTCTTTGCCGCTCATTGAAGCAATAAACCCGAGCTTCGTTAGTAACGTCTGATAACATATACTTGTGTACTGTGAACCTCTATTCCTATGAAATATATCTCCTTTTGGTGGTTTCCTCAGATTGATTGGCATATGTAAAGTTTGTTCTACCAACTAAACGGTCATTCGCTTGCTTAAAGCCCAACCAATAATGCGACGAAAATGTAAATCCATAACAAGAGCCAAGTATATTCAACCCTGAGCCGTGCGCAAATAAGTCAAGTTATTCGAGCACGCACCATTCGGTGCTGTTGAATTAAGCTGCCTGCCGAAACATTATCTACAATTTGAATGTTATGTTTGCTATGAGTCGTCACTTTGTAGGCTTGCCTTTGCCTTACGACAAGCCCTAACTTTTTCGTCAAACGGGGTACTTTAAAACGCCCAATTTTGGAGCCTTCCTTAAGAAGCTGTTTCATCATTTGACGGGATCCCAGGCTTTGCCTGCTCTCTTTGAATAGCGCCTTTATACGGCGAAAAGGCGAAGCATTTCTGCATCTATTACTTGTGCTAGCCGCTTACACCAATCGTAGTAAGCACCGGCTCTGACTCCCGTAACCCGGCAAAGTATAAGCGTGGGATACCCGCCAGATTGAATCTGAAGATATTCGTTTAAATCTTGGCTCTTAGACCTTTCAGCTCCATGGCAACGCTGTGTCATAGGCACCTGAATTGGTAACAATGAACTTATTGTCAAAGTTTTTGGCAATTAAAATTCAAACTCAAATTCAAGGTGTGGTCAGAATTGCCTTGGTGGTATCTGTCACGGCCACAAGTTGTGGCTGTACGGTGCGGAATAAGCCTCGATTGAGCCAAGTGCGATTACTATCATCTCGCTTGTTCAGACTAGCTCATCGCACTCACCCAGGCTCTGTCGCAAATCTCTTCTCCTAATGATTTTGTCTGTTATTTTGGATGGCGACTAATAACAAATATAAAAGGAAGGGAAATGAACAAATCTATTCTGAGTTTGAGTCTGGCGTCGATTCTGGGCGCATTGAGCATGCCTGCCCTGGCATCGGATCATGCCAGTTTGCTAAAACAGGTTGAACCTAAAGTGATTGAGTGGCGTCGGGATATTCACCAGAACCCGGAGCTGGGTAACCGGGAGGTGCGAACCGCAGCTAAGGTGGCTAAGCATCTTAAATCACTGGGTATGGAAGTGGAAACCGGGATTGCTTATACCGGTGTGGTAGGCATATTGAAAGGTGCGAAGCCAGGGCCCACAGTCATGTTGCGTGCCGATATGGATGCACTGCCGGTGACTGAGAAGAACGACCTGGCGTTTAAATCGACTAAGACGACCAATTACCGTGGGGTGGATGTTGGCATTATGCATGCCTGCGGACATGACACCCATGTCGCCATGTTAATGGGCGCCGCTGAGGTGCTGGCAGGGATGCGTGGTGAGTTGGCCGGTAACGTGATGTTTGTCTTTCAGCCTGCTGAAGAAGGCGCACCAGAAGGGGAAGAAGGCGGGGCTGAGTTGATGCTCAAAGAGGGGATTTTTAAAAAGTATCAGCCGGAAGTGGCATTTGGTTTACACATTACCTCTAAGCTCAATGTCGGTCAGCTGGGGTATCGCAGTGGCCCGACTATGGCCAGTGCCGATCGTTTTGAGATCAGTGTGAAAGGAGAGCAAACCCATGGTTCCACCCCCTGGGCAGGTGCCGATCCCATTGCCGCCGCTGCGCAAATTGTCTCCGGGGTGAATCATATCGTCAGCCGTCAGATCAATATCACCAAAGAGCCAGCTATTGTGTCATTTGGCAAAATTGCCGGTGGGGTGCGTAATAACATTATTCCCGAAGAGGTGAATATGGTGGGGACCATTCGTAACTTTGACATGGACAACCGGGCACAGATCTTCGATAAAATTACCCACACTGCGGAGCATATTGCACAGGCTTCTGGCAACACCGCAGAAGTGAATATCATCGAGGGTTATCCGGTAACCGTGAACGATCCGGCTCTGACTGAGCAAATGTTACCAACGTTAGAGAAGGTGTTTGGTAAACAGGGTATGATTGAAATGCCTAAAGTGACGGGGGCCGAAGACTTCTCATTTTACGCCATGGAAGTACCCGGGTTGTTCGTTTTTCTGGGTGGAACTGAAAAAGGCATTGACCCCCGAAATGCGGCCAGCAATCATTCCCCTTATTTTATGGCAGATGAATCTGCGTTTAAATTGGGCACGCAGGCACTCACCCAGTTTACTCTGGACTATATGACACAAGCTAAGTAGAGCAGTGGCAGAAAGAGGCCATGGAAGGCCTCAAAATAATCCGCTAAACCTCTATAGACTGAGCATGGTTGAGCTTGTTATGAGGATCTAGCTTGCGTTTAACTTGTTGCAGTCTGGCGTAGTTGTGTTTGTAGTATAAATGCTGCCAGTTCGGGATATCGACATCGGCATAATTCACATAACAGCCATCCATCACTTCGTCGGCCAGCGGCCCCTTAGCGCCGTACATGGCATGATAAAAGCCATTGATCCAGCCTATGTGATAGGGGTCCTGGGCCGCATCAAACCAGTAGGTTTGATACTGTAGTTTCATAATGGAATCGCGGTGGGAAACGGCAGTGTCGGTATCCGATATCGCGTTGATCTGGCCGCCATAAGAAGACAACTGTAGCATGCCGCCTGGGCTCAGGTAGTCGCCATGGCGCAGTGTTTGCCAGAGTGTTTGAATTTGTGTGTCGGGAAAAGGCTGTTTCATATAAGCCGATTTATTCTTACCCCGTGCGCCAACCAGTGTCCCAGCGCCATACTGAGTGCCATACCACCAAGGCATGCTAAAATAACTACCCGGCGGCACCGGACGTTGAGGGGCGTTTTCCTGTTCCTGCAAGCCCATATGATTGGTGGTACGTAGCCCCTTTTTTGCCTCCGTGAGTTGTTCTGGGGTAAACAAGGCATCGATAAATTCATCAATCAGGGCAGGATCGCCACTACAATACAGGGATAGTCGAATGTCGCCGCTGCCAGCCACTGAGTTGGGTAGTGCCATGGAAGTGTGTAATGCATTAAATCGGCTATCGGGGCCGTTATGTGTGTACCAGAATTCGCCATAATTACGCAGTAGCTGGGCGAACTGATTATAATCGAACAAGTGCCAGGGCAGGGCAATTTCCTGTAGGTGGATATATGCCGGCACAGGGGGCAGGTCTTTGAAGAAATACTTAGTCACTATGCCGAAGTTGCCTCCCCCACCACCCTGATGTGCCCAGACAATTTCGTCAGCTTTTGCTGATTGACCTTTAAAATAGCTGCGCGGATAGTTGGCCTGTCCGCCCCATTGATCAAAGGTGATTAATTCCACTCCCACCAGGTAGTCACTGCTGAGTCCGTATTGTCTGGAATGAATGCCGAATCCGCCACCGCAAACGTGACCACCAACACCGACGCCAAAGCAGGAGCCGCCAGGAATGATCACGCCAAATTCCTTAAACAGGGTTTTATAGGTATGTCCTAAAGAAGCGCCTGCTTCAACGACATAGTGATCATCGCTGCGATAGACTCGATCCATATTGCTGAGGTCAATAACCACACCCTGATCATTCACCACAAAGCCTTCATAGCAATGTCCCCCAGAGCGCACAGTGAGCCTGAGGTTATTTGCCACGGCCTCTGTGGCAGCCATGTACACTTCATGGGCGGAGCTGCATGCCGCGATATAGCCAGGCTGATTGGGAAACCTCAGGTTAGAACCGGTGAGCATAGAGAGATATCTGGGGTCGTCGGCATACACTTTGTGATACTGACCATACTGAGGACTGGCGGCAGCGGGGTTGCTGAGCATCAGTGGGGCTGCACCAACGGCACCGCCCATAGCCAGTGATGATTTGAGAAATTGACGTCGTGAGGTGGCGATGTGTTCGCCTGATTGCTTTTTATTGTGTTCCATAAACACTTCCTTTTTATGTTGTATAAAATGAGGGGACGTAAATGGGATGATTTTTACGCAAATTGAATGTATCAGATACCGGACCGGGAAAGTGTAAAAAACAATCAAAAAAGTGTCATGATGCGAAAAGTTCAAGATGCCGCCGATGTAGATCGGCGGCGGATGGCTTAATCAACAAGTATTTGCAAGTTCAAATCATCAAAGTAGCTGTCATTGTCGCTGCCCTGATTACGCGTCCCTTGTAGGACAAACTCAATATAGGCTGTCCCTTTGGGTAGTAGTGTTTGCCCGGATAGGGTTGTCCATTGTGCAGCTGTGGTGCTGAGTTTTTCACTGTCACTCAACCTTTGACTACGATTATCGAGGAAACGCAGCTGAATGGCGGGCACATCCTTACCACTGTAATTGCGAAGTTGACCGCCATAACTGACGCTGACCCGGCCTGCTTCGATTAATCGGCTGTAGTGCTGTACAGACAGTGTCTGACTGATCTGTCCCTGAGCAGACTCCCCTGCACACACGCCACCGACGGCAAAAAACCGCTCGCCAGTCGCAGGAGGGATCGAGTCACATTGTTGAGCGGCCAGAGACTCTATGGGACCTGCGCCGCTCCAGCCCTGAATACCAGCTTCAGCACCCGGGTTTTGCAGCAGATTGGCTGAGTTGCCAGGTTGCTGAGTAATGTATTCTTCCGCCACGCCAGTAGGTCCCTGATCCGACACTGTGGCGCAGTCACTTTGCTCGGCCAGCTTGAGTGCTAAGTTGTCAAAATAGCTGTCATTGTCGGTACCACTGGTACGCTGGCCTGTCAGGACGAAATCGATATAACGGGTATTGGCGGGCAGCGGCGCTTCCTGGACATAGGCCTGCCAGCTGGCAGTCCCGCCTTTAACTTCGGGTGTGCTGCTCAACAGCGCCAGATCTGCATCACGAAATTCAAGGGCAAAAGCGGGAATATCGCTGCCACCCCAGCTACGTAGCATGCCCGAGTACAGGGCTTTTAGGGTGCCATTGTCAATGCTGGTAGCCCAGTTGCTGACATCAACACGTTGATATGCGCGTCCGTTTTGGCTTTCATTCTCACAGACACCACCGACGGCAAAGAAGCGTTCTCCCTGATAAGGAGAAACCGAACCGCAGGCTTTATCTGTCAGGCTTTCCAGCGGCCCGTCACCTTGCCAGCTGTCGGTGCCCAGTTCTGCACCCGGGTTTTGTAACAGGTTGTCGGTCAGCTGTGCGCTATCATTGGTGGTAAATGACTGCGGCTGTGACCAGTCACTCCAGGCCAGCGAACGGTCTCGCATGCGCATGCGGACGCAATACTGCGCGCCAGGCGTGAGCTGACCCAATGCAAAGCGGTTTGGTGCAAGGCCGGCACGGGTATCAACCCCATCCCAGATATTTTCATGCTGATACCAGGTATCGATCAGCGGCTGGCTAAAGTCATCGCAGTGACTGCTCAATTGCCAGTGCGCAGCACCAAACGGATCTTTATCGGGATCTGCAAATAAGGTTGCGACTGCGTTGGCACAACTGGCCGGGACTTGTCCTGTGGGGGCCAATATTTCAGGCGTAAACGGTACAGTGTTGTTTAATCTTACAGTCAGTGTGTCCTTGATTTGACTGTTCAGTGGCACTTGTTCATCACCCATTGAAATGCGTTTAAGTTCAAAGGCCGGGTCGTCACCGGCGGTAACATCTACCACCACAAAGCCATATTCGTCTTCACTGACTGAGAATTCCGTGTAGTCGCGCTGGGCAAACTCGCCAAAGTAATCCAGGTTGCCCCCCGCGGAAGCCACATTCACCATAGTGTGATTGTGATCCCGGCTGGTGCCGCGAGAATAGGCGTGAGTGTGGCCAAAAAAGTGAATACTCGGTTTGTTGCAGCGCGTTGAAAAGGCCTCAAGGCGTTCAACAATTTTGCCGCTGTAATCGGTCTCACCGGCAATCCACATTTCAGATTTATGTGGGTGGTGCATCTGCGCGAAGACAAAATCGGTTTGCGTACGCAGACAGGTTTCAGCCAGTACTTTATCCAGCCAGACGAGCTGTTCATCAATACGGTAATTGGTATTGGTGTCGAGTGACAGCACTCGGATATTGGAATGGTCCTGATACCACCAGTGTTCTTCATAGCCGGGTGTGCCGTTTTCTGGTAGTCGGAAGTATTTAAAGTAGGTTGGAGTATCACGCTCGTGATTGCCGGGGGCAGGATACAGCGGCACTGAGCTGGCCAGCGCTGCAATGGGGGAAAAGAAGCTGGTGCGCCAGCTGTTGTAATCCTGGCCATTGTCGACTAAATCGCCGGGGATCAGGGTCATATTCAGGCCATCGTGCAACTCAAGTCCCAGTGCCTGTTGCACATAAGGCAAGACACCCTGGTTAATGATCTCGCTGAACTTCCCCGGGTTACTGGAGTCGCGTTGCATGTCACTGACCGCCAGAATACGACTGTTTTTTTCTGCAGATGCCAGCGGTGGAGTCCTGAACTTATGAACATGACTGTAAGTATCACCGGTTCTGACCCGGTAGAAATACACGCTATCCGGTGCAAGATTTGTTAATTGGACCTCATGGATACGACTCAGCAGATAACCGGTTTCACTGGTGCCGCTGGCTTGCTGGCCCAGCTCAGCGGTGGTGCCCCATTCTACGATGGACTCATCACCACTGCTGGTTTCCCATTTGATCCAGATGCTGGTCGGGGTTGCAGATTGCAAATAGGGGTGGACTGCAAGCCCTTCGGTGTGGGCGTGTGCCTGACTGAGCGCCAGCACCAGGCCCAGAGACAGTATTCGCAGAGAATAGGTCATAGTAGTTTCCTTGGTAATTAAACGAAACGCGGGATTATCCGGGGAACAAGTGTATTGGGAATGTAAAAGTTGTGAATTTTTAACGTCTTATTTATGACCCCCACTGGCAGGGGGCTGTGATATAGTAGGGCCATATGCAGCCGATACGCAGTCAGATGAGAGGGAGCCTAATGTGCGGGTAAGAGTGATCTTTACGTTGGCCTGGTTAAGTTTTCACAGTGAGGCTTATCAGCCAAGTCGGCTTGTGTACTTTGTCGATGACTGTCGCTCCGAGCAGCACAGTGCACTCAGGCAGGGTTGCCTGGGTTATTTATTTGGCTTTCTTGATGCGCTCAAACTGAATCCACCGCATGGGGTTGATAGCCAGTGTCTGCAAGCCTGGAACCCGGACACGTTGCTGGCTGCACTGGGTAAGGCAATCACACAACAGCCCGAGCTGGGCAAGCAATTTTATTACGAGGGCATAAATGCATTCATTGACACTCAGTGTGGTGCACGGCCGTCATCATGAATGAACCTAAAAGGTCCGTAACAGCATGAAAAAAATCGCCATTCTGGTCGATGTCCAGAACATTTACTACACCACCAGACAGGCCTATGGCAGAAGCTTTGATTATAACGGCTTCTGGGAGACGGTATTAAAAGACCGCACTTTGTATCGTGCTTTGGCCTATTCCAGCGAGCCCAATGCGCCTAAGCAGCAACAGTTTCAGAATATTCTCAGAGCCATCGGCTTTGAGGTTAAACAAAAGCCCTATATTCAGCGCGCCGATGGCTCGGCCAAATGTGACTGGGATGTGGGGATCACCCTGGATGCCATGGAGTGTGCGCCACATTGTGATGTGGTGGTGTTGCTGACCGGGGATGGCGACTTTGACTTACTCGCCGAGCGTATTCGCAGCCGTCATAACTGTGAGGTCGAAGTGTACGGCGTGCCTCAGCTCACTGCTAACTCGCTGAAGCGCGCAGCCACCCGTTACATTGCCATTGATGAGCGTTTGTTGCTAAATGCAAAACCAAACCACAACAGGGCAGGCCAGTAGAGATACGACAGGATCTCCAAATTCTCAAAAAAGCTGTAGCAGACCAACACCGCCATCAGACACAGCGCAGTCTGCGCTGTTTTTGAATCTTGCGATGCCCACAGCAAATAGACACTCGAAACCAGCATAGGGACAGCCAGCGCAACCGCGCCAACCATACCTTTGACAAACAACAGCCCATACCAGCTGTGGTGTGAGCCAATCGGCATAAATTCCACCATTTTGGGCCCGCGCTCAACAATGCCATGGCCCCAGATAGGCGCTTCTGCCTGCCAGCGTTGAATGGCAATGTTGGCCAGCGCTTTGCGCACTCTGGTAGAGCCTGGGCGCTGTTGTTTCACGGCCTCGTAAGAATCCATGATTGAATTGTAGATGGGTTCACCGAGTAGCAATATGATGGGTACGGTAATCCCAAGCAGTAGCAGCATCCAGGGCTCTTTAAACTTATCGCTGAACAGCACCAATGGAAACAGCATAATGAAAATGGCGATGCCAGCACGGGATTGCGATAACAATAGCATGGCCCAGCAGCCAGCAATGGCCCAGCGGCGAATTCGGCTGTTTGTTTCTTGCAGACAAAAGACCAAGTAAATGCAGGCCATAAATCCGGCCGCCGGAGCCCAGGGTGTAAAGAAGCGCCAGCGCCCGGCACCCGTCTCGGGGTTAATGCCGTAAAAGCTGACCATGAAAAAGCTTTCCCCTGGTCCGCCGATGACCTTCAATGGCGACAGGAAAATATCACCGGGTAACTTGACGACATAAAATGCCACTGAAATAAAAGAGAAAATCAGCGTGTGAATGGCGACAATACAGACTCCGCGGATCACCACTTCTTTGCGGATCTTTGCAAGTGCCGCAATGACAGGAAAAATAGCCAGCAGTGCCCAGCCCTTCATCCAGCCAATGGTGGACTTAATGGTTTGTCCGGTGCCCAAAGACCATTCGCTGTGTGCGACCAGCAAAGCCACGAGCATCAGTAACATGGCGATGATCCACATCCAGATCATCGGTGACAGTGGGCGAGGCTTAGCACGCAGGTCCAGATAGCAGCGCATTAAGACCACCATAAAAATCAACCAGCCGATGATGGAGCCCATCACATACAGCATGCCCAGCATAAAAGTGGGGTAGGTAAGCACCAGACCCGCCCAGACCAACTTTTCTTCTGTGCTGATAAAGCGCTTGTCCTTGAAGGGTAAATAGGCGGTGAATAGCATGCTTGCCTCCGGCTAGTCTGGCTGTTTCATCACAGCGGAAATGATCACCCGGCGTTTGTTGATCATTAACACGCCCATTGATAAGAAGATCATTGCGGCCAAAGCTGCTGCTACGGCAATGGACTTTTTCGGTGAGAATGAGTTCACAGGCAATGACGGTGGTGACATCAGCTGGATCACCGGATACGATGCAAAAATATCCGCTTTACCGGCTTCGAGACGCGCCACCGCTGAGGTGAATACTGCTTTTGCCAAATCAAACTCACGCTCCAGACGCTCCAGCTCGGCTGCTTCTCTGGCGTACACTTTGAGCTTTTCATTGAGTAACTGAACCTCATTCTCCAGCTCAATCAATTTTGCTTCAGACC
Source organism: Pseudoalteromonas sp. McH1-42 (assembly GCF_022347845.1). Taxonomy (NCBI): domain Bacteria; kingdom Pseudomonadati; phylum Pseudomonadota; class Gammaproteobacteria; order Alteromonadales; family Pseudoalteromonadaceae; genus Pseudoalteromonas; species Pseudoalteromonas sp. McH1-42. Next base: position 23,355 of record NZ_JAKRFU010000016.1, read on the forward strand.
CTTTTTTGGCGGCAAACGCACTGATCAGATCCGCAAACAGTTGTGCGCGATTCGGGTTAGACGCCAGATCTGTGGTGTGAAATGCATGGGCTGCATTGATCCCGACCAGACCTTCCGAGCGGGTTCTGAGCGCCAGTTTTGACTGCTCAAAACGCGCCAGCTCCGCTTTTACCATGGGATGACCATCGTCCCAGCGAGAGCGGTATTCGCTTAACTGAGCGGCACTTTTATCTAGTTCAGACAAATAGGCTCTGAACTCACCATCAGATTGCAGGACAAAGGCCTGACCCGCCATGGAAGGGGATACGCCTAAATCGACACTGAGCTGGCTGACAAAATACTCAGCACGGCCAATTTCGGCTTTAACGATGGCAACCTGTTCTTTCAGGTTTGTCAGCGTACGCATTTGCTGGTCAAGCTGATCCCGGCTGATCAGCAAAGAGCGTTGCTGAAAGTCGGTAATGTTGCTGCGGGTAAGATTAAGTCGCTCTCTGTACTGATCTAATACTGACTTGATGCTGGCATCACGACGCTGGACTTCATCGGCGCGAAGATGATCAAGCTGGTCCTGCAATGCGTTGTATAAAGCCCAGGCTTTTTTCTCGGCGATACGCGGGCTGGCCCCGGTGATCTCAATTTTCAGGATTGAGGTTTGCTCAGTCAGACGCACTTTTGGACGGCCAAACGCTTTGGCTGTCATGCCCATAGAGTTGGCCGCATTCTCTAGCAGGTTTTTACTCATCAGCATTTCTTTGTAATTCACTCTGGGATTGTAACCCTTGCCAAACGGTGCGCTGGTGGATGACACGACCTGGCCAACTTCATCAAGCGATACATTACTGTTTGCGCCTGTGCCAGGTAACACCATGTCCAGGTCGCTGCGGTATTTTGCGGGTTGTTGCAGGTAAGCGAAAACCAGCAGCAAAATCACAGCATAGCTGACCAGGCAGGTCACCAGATAAGGTTTGTGCAGGGTGCGGTAAACCGCCGCCCTGAACCGTGAGTACGGTGTGGTTACTTGTAGTTGCGTGTTCATGAGTCCTCCTTACTCAACAAAGAGAAGGGTGCCACAATATCGAGCAGCGTCTTTGCGATATCACGCAAATTAGTGATATCTGAATCATAGCAGGCAATCGCATCATTCGGCATGACATAAGGGTTAACATGGTCGCGATAAGACATCCGCATCAGTTCTTCTACGGAGCGCTCGACGACCTGGGTTTGGCCTGTCAATGGGTGGTTGCTGACCAGTACGACGCGACGTGGTGCATTGGTGTATTCTTTACCGCCTACACAGTTGGCTGAAATTGCGGCCTGCAATAACCGGGTGCCATATGGCAGGTTACTGGAAAAACGACCGATTGCCGCATTGGCGTTACTCATCGACGAGTCAATTAGGTTAGACATAAAGACCCGAAACCCTTTGGGCGTGATTTGCGACGGTTTTACCAGATTTGGTTGAAAACACCCGGTGCTCGGTACAATGACCTGATCGCCGGCAATCAGTACGTGGTCAGAAACGGGCTGTCCGGTCATGATGCCGGTCAAATCTGCTTCAATGCGCCAGCCCTGGCGTACCAGAATCACCTGGTCCAGTTTGGCATCAGGACGTACGCCGGCAGCAGCACGTATCGCTTCAGACAGCAGACGCTGCTTAGAGTGATCACCTGACGCGGCGACTTGCTGATCTAATAACTGCTCAGGTAATTTTGCATTGATGGTGACCCGGCCCGGTGAAAACACTGCGCCAGACACCGGGACTTCAATGGCCGCCCAGGTTTTTACTTTTACCGTGACATCTAGTGTTTGAGCACGGAAAATTTTGGCCCGGATCAGCGCCAGTTCAACTTTTTGTGCCAGCGCTTTGGTGGTCAGGCCCGCGGCATAAATGGGCTCGATAACGGGCAGTGTCAGAGCGCCAGAGCTGTCCAGCACATAGTCACCATTGAAGCCCTCACCGTATTCCATTCTGACCTGGATCAGGTCACCCGGACTCAGTGGTGCAGCACCGAATACCCCACGGTGACTGGATTCATAAGGATTCAGGCCTGGTGCGGCAAGTGGAATAGGCTGGTCGATGCGATAATTCGCTGCGGCTGCAAAGTTGTCCGCGTCGGTGCAGGTCAGGCGAGAGGCAAACACGGAGTTAGACTGACCGAATTGCGTGCCAACCGCATGCGGCATGCCATAGAAGTCCTCGTCATTATAGTCCGGGCTGAGTGTGCATCCTGTACCAAGCACACACAGTACGAGCGCACAAGTGCGGGTCATCAGGGCTGTGATTGAAGTGGCTGGTCTCATAATGTGCTCCTTGGAGGTCTGTCTCTCTAAGTGGTCTTAATAAGAGAAGAGCATAATTTGAGCCAACTTTTAAAATTTATAATAATCAAATATTTAAGTTTTTTTGGGCGAGTTTTTGCGTGGTTTTTTGTATTTTGCAAAGCAGTTTCAAAATGAAAAGAAGCCAGCAAAAGCTGGCTTAAGGGCCTCAGGTACGAGGTGCGCTATCAGCTTATCATTACGATATACTGATAATCGCAGGCCCGGGAGCGAAGGGTTAGCCCGCAGGGTGTTTATTTGACTGGCCCACTGTGCGCATCGCCAGTTTTTCTGCGCGATTGTACAGCGACTTTGGCAACAGGCTGGTCAGGGCACAACACCAGGTGAGTGCTGTGCGACCAGGCTCTTCGAACAGTATGCGAATATCGGTGAATAACGCCTGATGTATCAGCTTCAGTGCGGCAGATGTGTTACGTGACTGCACGGCACGACGACTCAGGTATCTGAGCTGGTAAGCGCGCGCAAGTGATCCACACTGTTTGAAAAACTGTGCATGACTGCGGCGATGCTTATTGACCGCGGTTTCCCAGCTCTGATATTGCTTTTGCAAATTGGCTGACAGGCCACTGGCGTTGACGCGATAATAAGTCAACGGCTCAGGGATCCCGGCGAAGGTGGCCTGAGTGTATAGTGCCAGGCGCAGCCACATCTCAATGTCCTCAGATTGTCTCAGGTTTTCATCAAAGTACTGTCTCCAGCTGCGGGTCTCATCGTGAAATGCCACTTTTTCCAGCGCAGAGGCACGGATCACCGGTGCAGAGCCATTACCAACGGGGTTACGACAAAAAATGGTCTTGGCATCTATGTTGTTCAACTTGGGAAACTGGCCAATGCCCAGTTGTTTATTGTCATCATCGACAAACAGCGAAGGACAGTAGCTGACATCAACATGAGGATGACGATTTAGGTGGGCAATGTGTTTTTCGAGTTTATCGACTGCCCAATAGTCATCTGCATCCAGCAAGGCAATGTATACGCCTCTTGCATTACGGATCCCGGTATTACGGGCCCCGGATAAGCCGCGATTTTGCTGACGAATGATATTGATGCGATGATCTTTATAGTCCCTAAGATAGCTGAGTGTGTTGTCACTGCAGCCATCATCAACACAGATCACTTCAAAATTCTGATAGGTCTGGTTAAGTACCGAGCAGATACATTTATCGATATACTTTTCAACGTTGTACATAGGGATGATGATACTGACAACGGGTTTTGAGTTAATTACATAGTTAGTCATAATGGGCTCCGGATCATGAAGAAGATTTTGCTGCGCTGACGTGAAAGTGTTTCAGCGCAATGTCTGCCGCCGGAAAGAGCAGCCACAAAGCACTGCAACTGACCAAAACAGCAGCAAGTAAAACGGGTTGACCTGGCTGTATCATTAACAGCCCTGCCAGAGAAATCAGTAAACAATAAGCGTTAAGTTGGCACTCTCGTGCATAACGACCTTTGGCGCGAAGCATCACTGCGTAGCTATCTACCCACACGGTCGTTGTCGCTATCAGGCACAGCAGTGCGCTGGTGGTAAAGCTGCCTTGCCAGTTGTCGCTGAATAACACCGGCACGTACCAGGGCACCAGTAACGCCTGAACAATGAAAATGACAGAGACAGCAGCTGTGATGGCCAGCAACAGGTGACGATGTCTGCGCTCAAAGCTGCCTGCATTTTTTAGTTTGCAGACAAACGGGTAGAGCGCGGTGGTGTAGGCTTGGGCCACGGATATGGCCAGCCCGACGCCCACACTTTTAGCAAAACTATATAAACCGAATAGCTCTGGGGTTAGCAGGCGAGCTGCCACAAACATATCCATATTGACACGCAGTGAGCGCAGGATCTCGCTACCAGCCAGTTGTGTTGATGCCCGCAGCAGCCGGGAAAAAACGGCCCGACTGTAGGCGCCAGCCAGGGGCGAAGACTGCATGAAGGCAAAGCAGCCAAGCCACAGTATCGTAAATGCCCATTTACCAATCACGACGGCCAGCAGGCCTGCATCAAGATAAAGTGCAGCGGCCAGGGCGAGGTTTTCGGTGATGATACAGACGCTGCTGATCAGGCCAAACAAACCCATCTGGTTCCGGCGTTGCATCAGAAAAACCTGATTACACACCAACGGGAAAACCAGGTAAGTCAGGGCCATCAGGGCGACCAGGTGCGTCATGTCCTGGCCAGGAAATATCCAGGTACTCGCCAGTGCAACAAGTATTTGCACCACACACAAAGCGCCACAAAGCAGCCATTGAAGTAATAAACCATTTTTTAAAAATGCGGGCAATTCATCATCGCTGGCACGGATCACCTGTGCCCCCGCGCCTGAGCGAAGCAGTAGTCTCAGCACTTCATGCAGTGTCAGCGCAAGCATGGCTGTACCATATTCGGTCGCAGACAAGCAGGCTGCCATGGCCATGATGCTGATCAGCCGCGAAGCCTTGGCAACCACTTCTGCACCAATCAGGTACGACGTGTTGCTGAGCAGGGTCCGCATTGTGCTGGATGAATGAGTCATGGTATCGCGCTCTTTTTTATCAGATACCTTTACTAACCAAAATTCGTACCAAGACGGGTGAGTACAAAAAATAAACCGAGAATTGATTTTAATCGTTTGTTTTATATGGTTTTAATAGGTTGGTTGAGATGGTGACGCCCAGTTCGAAGGCGATAGACTGAACAAATTTAGTCACGGGGGAGGAGTGCAGATCGCATTTTGCAATGGCGATTTTGCAATTTGCAATCTGCATAGACAGCGTGCCTGAGGGGATCAGGCGCCGGTTTTATTGTCCCCCCATTGCTGTATTTTGCGATACAGCGTTGAGGGGCTAACTTCGAGTAAACTGGCAGCTTTCACCACATTGTCATCGCATGCTGCAATGGCTTTTTCTATGGCGATACGCTCAACCTCGGCGAGAGAACAAATCTGATTGGCAGAAGTGACATCTGGTGGCTGAGGGGCGGCATAGCCATTTTCCTGCACTGCCACCGGTTGCGGCATTGGTGTGCTGTGAGCGGCAGAGGCGTTGCCTGATTGGCCATTGAGCAAAGCCTGGGCATCGCTCGGCTTGAGCTTAAGCTGCATTTGTAACGTGTCTTCGGTAATGAGGGGACCATCGGACATCACCACACAGCTGTGGATCAGATTTTCGAGCTGACGTACATTACCCGGCCAGTCATAATTAACTATGAGCTGTTCGGCGGCAGCTGAAAAACCAACAAAGACTTTGTTCTCGATTTCACTGAACTTGCTCAAAAAGTGCTGCGCAATTTGCAAGGCATCGTGATCTCGTTCATGCAATGCGGGCAAATCAATGGCAATGACGTTCAGACGGTAAAACAGGTCTTCACGTAACCGTTGGTCGGCAATGGCCTGATGCGGCTCGCGGTTGGTCGCACAGATAAAACGTACATCGACCTTTTCTTCTTTGCCGCTGCCGACCTTCTGGAAAGTACCTGACTGGACAAAGCGCAAGATCTTAGCCTGCAGGTTCATGTCCATTTCGCCGATTTCATCTAAAAACAGGGTGCCGCCGTCGGCTTGTGTGGCTGCGCCATCGCGGTTCGTGACTGCCCCTGAGAATGCGCCTTTGATGTGACCAAAGATTTCTGATTCCATCAGTTCACTGGGGATCGCCGCACAGTTAATACACACCAGCGGTTTATCTTTGCGTGTACTGGCGCGGTGAATGGCATCGGCGGCCAGTTCTTTACCCGTTCCACTGGGCCCGGTGATAAAAACATTGGCCTGACTAGGACCGGCTTTTTCGATGGCTTTATACACCATTTGCATGGCAATAGAGCCCCCAACAAAGCGATAAAACTGCGACTTGATTGAGCTATGATAGCGCTGCAAGCTGGCCCGCAACATATTCCGTTCAGCCACCAACATTTTGGTCTGAACGGCCTGCTCGAGTGTGAGTTTGATATTGCCGATGTCGAAAGGCTTTTGCATATAGCCCCATACCTTGCCCTGGTTAATGGCATCAATGAGGTCTTCCACTTCGGTGAAGGCGGTGAGCATCATGCGAATGGTGTCCGGAAAGCGCTCGGCGACCTGAGCCAGAAACTCAATGCCAGACATATTAGGCATCATTTTATCTGAAACAACGACGTCGATAGGGTGTTGTTCTAACAAGGCCAGGCCTTCTTCTCCACTTGACGCGGTGAACACTTTATAGGGCTCATTTTTAAGCGCGCGGGTGAGGGAGCGTAGAATAAGGGGTTCGTCATCGACGAACAGCAAGGTAATGTTAGTAACCGGTTCCATGTAATCCTGCCTGAGTTAACGCGTGTTAATAGAAGTATTACACAGTCTTAGACAATTTGAAGCATTTATATACTGGAGTTTACGGTGAACAATAAAACCGCCTGCGAAGAGAGGCACAGGCGGTTTTGCGAGGAACTATCATTGTTTAATTGAACTGATGTGCCACTGTGGTGGCTTGCATATTCAGCTCGGTGAGCAAATGATTGCTCTGTAACATACCGTCTACGCTGATCAGCAGGGTTTTATAATTGACCGGAATATCCAGTGTCATGGTGATCTGTCCGGCACTGTTAAAGCGCGCCGTTGCCAGCAAGGCTTTGTCGGCCATCGCCTCGTCCTCATAGCTTTCAACCACCTCATGTATGGCATAGACTTTCACCATCTTATTGGCCAGACTGTCTCCCAGCACATCCTGTCCACTCAGATCTAAGGTCACCGTTTTACTGGTACTAAAGTTAAAATCCGCTTTGACATGCAAGTCGTTAGAGGTTTCAGCCTGGCTGTCAAGCAATGTCGGGTCCGGCTCGTAACTTGGTGCAGGCTCTGTCGGCTCGGCGGGTGTTGCTGCCCCGTCGTTCTGCGTCTGACTTTGACTCTGCGTGGTCTGGGTTGACGCAGGTGTACTGGTGTTATTTGCCGGTGCTGTGGCCGTATTACTGCTGCTGGTTGAGGTGCCCGTTGAGCCACCTTCACCACCACCGCCTCCGCAGCCACTCAAAGTGAAACAAACCAAGGTTAAAGCTGAAAATTTAGTTAATTTATTCATGGTCATATCCTCTTAGTGTGCGCTGAAAGTGTGGGTGGTGCGTTCGTTGGTCATAAACCAGTCCTGAGCTTGTTCGCCATTGCTTTCCACCCAGGTTTCGTAGGCAGGATACGCCCAAATTACGTCGAGATACTCTCTGGGGTAGTGCCAGTCATTACTGATTATCAAGGCCCAGGGCAGGTTCTCGGCTGTTCTGAAGTAGCGGCCCGCTTGTGCATCTGAGGTATCATCGGCTGTACCAAAGCGGTTAGCATCAAACTTGTCTGTTGGTGGGAAATCTGCCATATGAATTTCAAGTGAGCGGTCTTGTGTTCTGTACAGGAAAAAATCGAAATCGTTGATGCTCAGTGCATCCAGGCTTTGTTCAAAGCTGACATCGAAGGTGTATGGTACAGGTTCAAAGTAATCGCAGGTCATCACCGTATTAAAGTGCTGGCACTGGCCAGACTGGCCTGTGGTGGTGAAGACATGGGTATTACTCCACAATGACAGCACGGCGTTGGTTTGTCCGTCCTCTGCCGTTTTGTCATAGCTTTCACCGTCAACCGTGAGTGTGGCTTGTTTAATCAGTGCCGGATTACTGTTCATCAGACGCAGACCGAAACCATTCTGGTAGGCTGCACCGCGCGCCGTGATCCAACCATTGATGATGAATCCGCTGATCTGATTATCCGCATTGTAGGTAAAGCGAATGCGTTGTTTAACTACTAGGTCGTTCATGTCATGGTCACCACGGGCAGGCCAGTTATCTTCGAAAGCGAGTGTCGTGACCCCTTCTGCGCTCGGATAATATTGGCTGTAGGCCCGGTCAAAATCGTTGGGGAACTCATCCAGCTCATCTTCAATGCCATCGGCATCGCTGTCGTTCTGCTCCGGCATAACCGTCAGGTTGAGGGCGGAGATGGCTGTCGCGGGTGAGCTTTTTACGCTGAATACTGCATCGTTAAAGTCGTTGTCTCCCCAGGTGCGGGGTAAGTCTTCGAAGCCGATGACTACTTCCTGCTGCTCTTCATCCAATAGCAATACACAGTGCTGACGCAAGGTTTCGTTGCTCTCCGGATTGAGATCAGACAAGGAGTAGTAGTAGGGAGTTTTAAATGGTTTTACACCGGTGTAATACCAAAACCCGTTTGCCGCAATAAAGAAGCCAATGCTGGTGCCTGCCGGAAACTCGCCAATACTGACCCGGTGGCCATTGGTCAGGTGTGGGTAGCTGAGGTTTGGAAAGACAATGGTCTCCTGCACCTCTTCGGGTGATTGCGGCGGATTCTCCGGGTCGAAGGTAAAGTAACCGAAGGAGTTTTTGTACCCTGCGCCTTCATGGATAAACGTCACAAACACTTCGGCGTCTTCGACCAGGTGAATTGTTGAGCCTTCGTCACCTGTGATGAAGGCCTCATTAATTCTCGCTTCGGGCAGTGCGTTTTGAATGCGCTGGAAAAATTCGCGGCTATACTCTTCACGTGCATAAATCATCGAGTCGGGCTTGCCGGTAGACTGGTTGTAGCCTGTGGGCCAGGCCTCACCAGACTGAAATTGCCAGACATATTGGCCGTCGGCCTGTTCAACTGCTGCGGCTGCAAAAGACAGCAGTCCGCAGGTCATCAAAGGGTAGAGTGGGTTAAGCAGTTTCATCATATTCGCTCCAGTTAATTTCAATTTTTTACGTCTGTACTGGATATTTCATGAAACGTGCCAAAAATTTAGTTTTTATTTATCAGTGACTTGTGGTTTTTTGTTCTGTGGTGTCAGGGTTTTTTGCAAATTGCACTGCATTGCGCTTTGCAAACAAAAAAATGCTGACCGACTGAAATTAACCTTCAGTATGAAAAGTCAGCCTATGCGGTGTTTTCTATAAACGGTGCAATACTTGCTTCATGAGAGAGGGAAGATAAAGGAGGTCGGCATGCAATCGTCTCAAACAGACACTTTGATATTTAGCGTGGCATTGAATGGGTATCAGTGGCGCTATCGACGTTATCTGAACAGTCAACGTCTCTATGCCAGGCGCATGGGCTATGACTATGTGGTCGTCACACGGCCCTGGCTGAATCGGCTGGGCGCTGAGTGTTGCTGGCTGAAGTTGTTTTTATTGAAAGCGGCATTACAGGCGGGTTATCAACAGGTGATGTTTGTTGATGCGGATGCCTGTATCCAGCCTGCGTGCCCGGCACTGGATAAACTGGATGACGCCGAGAAGTTCCTGTTTCTGGCTCGGGGTTACAGTGGTGCGTTTAACTCAGGCGTGATGCTGATGCGCAACTGCCCACAGGCAATTGAGTGGCTGGATACACTGATCGCTGCGATGACCGAGCCGGTGGCTGAATCCCGGGGAATTGGCTGGGGAGAAAATGGCCATGTGATCCATTATGCACAGGATTGCGAGGGCGTCGGTGAGCTGGAGCGACGCTGGAATAACACCTGTGAGCCACACCTGGATGACTATATTCGTCACTTTAATTACGGACCGCTGAAATGCTCAGTGGTGGATAAATGCTTCCATACGTTGATTTTCAAATGTTCACGTCTGTTGCTCGGGTATAGTCTGTCCCGCCCGGACGAGCAAGCGGATAAGCTCGCTGTGGTGCAACTGCGCATTCCAGCGGCGCTGAGCCAAATCCAGACGTTGTATCCAGGTTATTTTTCCTCCTTATAAGCGTCACATCGACGCTTTTCAAAATAAGAAAATTCTCAAAATGCAATGCAATTTAGCTGAGAATAGAACTCCAGAAAAACTTAAAATTCAATTTAAATCAACGGTTTAAATTTTGGCATGGTCCTCGCTATCTATTCGATGTAATGAACTGAACAGCGGAGGAAGCGATGTCTACTTACTTATCCACACACTCAACACACGCAAGTGAGTCAGGTGCACGCAAAGCACTTAGAGTCAGCGCTGCATTGCTGTTAGTTATCGTTTTAGTGCCGTTGTTCTGTCTCAATTCTCTGGCTGCGCTAATTTGTTTTAAAGCGCCACTGAGACGCCAGACCTGGATAGACGTGAGTGCTCAGCCTGTGTCGTTGCTCGGCTGGCAGGTCGGCGTATTCAAGCGCAGCGCAGTGCTGTTAAATGTTGTGAGTGGTCGTATTCGGTTTGTCGGTAACCCGCTGCTACGTGACGGCGTGAGCATGCCCCGGGTGGCGCGTTTACACTCTCCCTGCGGTCAGCCTGGACTATTCGATTGTCTCTGGTTGCATAGCCTGACCGGGCTCAGTGCGGATAAGCCACTCGCGTTGCTCCATGCGCAGCATAACCAGTCTTTGTTCGCAGATATTTTATTAGTATTTAAGGTGATCTTGTGTCTGGGTTTGTATCGCAAATCGGCAAGTACCCCATCGAGCAGTGAATTGTTTGGTATTCCGTTTAGCAATACGCGCATGCAGGCTGCAGTGGATTGGGTCGTAAAAGGGTCGGCGGAAACAGGCACACAAGGGTGCCAGTCGGCTTACTACATCAACGTCAACTCGGTCAATTTATCGGCTGGTAACGCGCAGCTCTATCAGGTACTGCAAAACAGTGACCGGAACTTTATTGATGGCTCAGGTATGCGGATAGCGGCTCGAAAAGCGGGCATGAACCTGGCCGATAACAACAATGGCACCGACATGTTGCCCGGGCTTTGCCAGGCTGCCGCTGAAAATCAACGGTCTCTGTTTTTACTCGGTGCACAGCCCGGCGTTGCACACAAAGCCGCTGCCAACTTGCGCCAGCAATACCCGGGCTTGCGTATCGCGGGTGTGCAACATGGTTATTTTGATGATGATGATCAGGTTGTCGACTGTATTAATCAAAGCGGTGCCGACATTGTACTGGTCGCCTTGGGCTCGCCTCGCCAGGAACTCTGGATAGATAACAACAAGCATAAACTCCAGGCGCAGTGTGCGCTGGCGGTCGGCGGCTTATTCGATTTTTTCTCCGGCAATATAGCGCGTGCCCCCATGTGGATGAGAGAGCTGGGCCTTGAATGGGTTTGGCGTCTGATCCAGGAGCCCAAAGCCAAGTTTAACCGCTATGTGCTCGGTAACCCGATTTTTCTATTCCGTGTTTATGTATTACAACAAGCTTTGCGAGGACTTTAATCATGTATAGCATCAAAAAAACCACTGCAACTCAATACAATACAATGTCATCATCTGCTTCTGAGCAAACCAAAACAGATGGTCGTCACCATGGTATTCCAGCCTGTTTACAGCGCCTGGCTGCGATCACCGGATTACTTTTACTCAGCCCGTTTTTACTGGTGCTTATAGCGCTGATCAAGCTGGAAAGTCAGGGGCCATGTGTATACAAACAGGTTCGGGTAGGTAAACTGGGCCGCCGTTTTACCATGTATAAGTTTCGTTCTATGTACATGCCGGAGGATCCGCGCTTTCGCAATCCAGACCCGGCACAAAGCGACCGTGAAGGTGTGTGCGCTAAATATCGTAATGATCCGCGTATTACCCGTATTGGTGCTTTCATTCGCAAGTACTCAATCGACGAGTTACCCCAGCTGATGAATGTGGTACGGGGAGATATGTTGCTAATAGGTCCGCGCCCAGCGCTGGAAAAAGAAGTACACGCATACCAACCGCATGAGTTAGGCCGTCTTAACAGCGAGCAGGGGCTGACTGGCTTATGGCAGGTCACCGGCCGCGCCGACACGACTTTTGCACAGCAGGTGCAGCTGGATAAGCGCTACATCAGTGAGCAAAGTGCGCTGAATGATGTCACCATTTTGCTTAAGACTATTCCTTGCGTCATTGGTGCCAAAGGAGCCTACTAAATTCATTGAGGGAGCACATTGTGGATCACACCTGTCTTTTCATGTAGAGCCACCGCTTAGTCGGTGGCTTTCTTTTTGCAAACCCGCTTTTTTATTTTGGTAATTCACTTCAGACAACGCATCGCCTTTTGCAAATTAAGCATTCGCAATCTGCTTAAGTTCACAATAAATCATTTAAAAACAATTGTTTAAATTATGGCACGAGAGCTGCAATACCTAAGTATATTAACTTAACGAGGCAGCACAATGGCAGCAAAAAACAAAGCATATATTGTCGGCTACTACGGCATGCGCAACAGCGGTGACGATGCGCTCATGCTGGCATCAGCAATGGGAGCCCGGCATTTTCTGGGCAGTGAACAGATCACTGTCAGCGCGCCTGACGATGACGCACTGGTGAATCAGATTGGCTGCGTTGGACAGCAGCCACTGCTGTTTCGTGGTCACCAGCGGTTATGGCACTACCGTCATGCGTATGGGGCACAGCACGTTATTTTTGGTGGTGGCTCTGTGCTACATAGTAGCCGCGACATTGCGCTTAAACGTCATATGATGGCACTGAGTGGTCGTAAGCAGTCCATGGCACTGGGCGTTGGCATTGAGCCATTCAAAACCCTGGATGATGAAAACCAGTGTAAAAAGTTTCTGTACGAATGTGGGCTGGTTACCTTACGTGACAAACAAAGCTATGACATTGCCGAGGCACTGGCGCCTCATGCGAACCTGAAGCACACGTTTGACCTTGCGCCTTCTTTACTGCATCACCTGCAAGGTAAATTGAATCCGGTTAAGCGTCAGGGGATTGCATTTAATTTTTGCCCACAATCTATCGATGCGTTTGGCAATGTGAATGAGCACAACGAGTTGCGTCGTATAGCGAAAGCGGTTGACCTTATTACGACTGTGTGGAGCTTTACTAACGAAGACATTTACCTGGTTGACTTGAATGATCAAACAAAAGGAAGCGACAGAGCCATTCACGACAAAATAGTTGCTCGCCTGCCTGAGTATGTGAATGTGAAGCGGGTCAGCTATGTGCCGAACCCTGCCAGTATTTTACAGTGTATGGCGATGTTCCGGGTGATGATCGGTATGCGACTGCATGCGCAAATATACGCTTATATGACACAAACGCCGTTTATCAGTCTGCAATATCACGCTAAATGCACACAGTGGTGTGAACAAATTGGCTTGCCGGCGCAGTATGCATTTGACGCCAATGAATTTAGTCCGGATACCTTATTTCGGGTGATGTATCGCGGCCTGGAGCGCGGCTTCGATGCCCCAAGTCTGGCCCTTAACCAGGCTATCACTTTATCTCTTTCTAACTGGAGCGAAAACTATGAACACTATTCAATTCACAGTCGTTATTCCACTGTACAATAAGAGCGAGTGCATTGTCCGGGCATTGCAAAGTGTTCATGCACAGCATTATCAGGCTGCGGAAATCATAGTGGTGGACGATGGCTCTACCGATGACAGCCCGCAAAAAGTGATTGATCTGGGTCTGCCAAACCTACGGTTGGTACGTCAGGCTAATCAGGGGGTCTCTGTTGCACGCAATAACGGCGTTAAAGTGGCCTCTTCAGATTATGTGGCGTTTCTTGATGCCGACGATACCTGGAGTCCGTTCTTTCTGGCACGCATGGCAGAATTGATCCAACGTTTTCCTGCGGCCGGACTGTTCGCCTCTCGCTATCAGAAGGTGCTAGATAATGGCGAGTACATCGACGCTAAAATCGCTCTGACCGACTGGACGCCAGAAGGGTATGAGATGGACAATTATTTTGAGGTAGCGGCCAATGGCGACTTGCCTTTTACTATGTCGAGTCTGGTGGTTGAGAAGGGGGCCTTCAATCAATTGGGCGGCTTCCCGGTAGGAGAATGGATGGGTGAAGATCAGAGCTTTTATGTTCAGGCTGCCTTGAAATCGCGCATTGCGTATTCTCCGGCCATTGAGAGTTTTTATTTTCTCGGAGCGCCAGGCAGTGCCTGCGATAAAGCGCCGCCAACGCAGCTGTGTCCTTTTGCAGAGCGCTTGCTGACAGCCGTTAAAAATGGCGAGGTCACGCACATAGCCATGGCGCATAAATACGTTGCCACGCATATCTGTGATTTGGCCAAGCGTAATATCAGGCATCGTTTGTATGGCCATGCACTACGCTTGCTGGCCAACCCGGTAGCACGTGCCAAGCCATTGCACTGGAGTGCTTATCTGTTGCTGAGCCTGACAAAAAGCGCGTTATCACGCGTGTCACTGGGTTTGATACGGTGATAACGGCGCATGTGCTATTTACTGTCGTGCTCTGAGGGTGTCTATGATGCTGGCATCCACCCAATAGATATCAACATTCTTGTTGTCGTCACTAACACTTCGGTTAAATAACAGGTATTTACCATCAGGTGTGACAGTGGCATAGGCATCCCATTTATCTGAGTTGACGGCAGGGCCCATATTGATGGCGCGCCCCCAGCTGCCGTCTTTTTGTTTAAAGCTGATATAGAGGTCGGAATCACCAAAGCCACCTTTGCGTACGCTGTCCCAGATCAGATAGCTCTCATCGGGGGCGATAAAAGGGTGGGCGGTCATTTCACCTGAGTTGACCACTTTGTTCATGACCCGCGGCGCTTGTCGCTGACCGTTCACTTGCTCAGAAATGCGTACTACCTTGCTTTTATAATCATCAAAGACATAAGTGCCTTTGCTGGAAGCGGACAAGCGCATAATGCCCCAGTCTTCGCGGTCAAACATCGGGCCCAAACTCCGGGGCTCTGACCAGCCGTTGCCCTGACGATCCCGGTAGTCTTCTGCCATATGCATGCGCTGACCATCGGGTGAGAAGCTGACTTCGCCGGTGCGTAAAAACTCGGTGAACTTGACCCACTGGTTGTTTTGTTGCCTGAAGCCAATCACGGTTGGACGAAAGCCCGTTTTTTCAGGACCCGCATAGACGCCCCGGTCAAGGGTAAAATAAAACTCCTGCATGCCAGGTGCAAACACACCTTCAAGTTCCCAGTCACCTTTGGAGATCAGGCCCAGCGCAAAGGGTTCGGCAATCATACCGGGTGGTGTCTGGCCCATCAGAGGCCCCTTGGTGGAGGCGAATTCCGCTTCTGCGTGAGATTGTCCGCTTGCAAACGTTATACAGGCCATGGCGATTATTAATGCGTTGGATTTCATAGCGATACCCCTGCTGAAGTGCGTTCTGATAGCCATTTGACGGCACGGACACCGGTCAATGGCGCGGCAGTTTGGTGCGTACCATCTATGACGGCCAGTTCCACATGCATAGAAGGGTTATTCTGCTGATTTAAAAATTGATAAAAGTCATTTATGTGCGGGCTCAGCTTGGCTTCTTCCGTGCCGTGGGACAGATAAACATTGGCTTTCGCTTTGCTCAAGGCTTTATTGCGGGTTTTGATGAGTTGCGCCAGCCGCCATACTGAAGGGCTACCCAGTAGATAATTGTCAAAGGTATCGGGTTGTGTCAGGAGTGTGTAAGCGCCAAACAGCCCACCCATAGAGTATCCAAAGTAACTGTCGCTGTCGGGTTTAACGCGATAGTGTTGTTCAATGTAGGGCTTGACCTGACTGCGGATAAAGTCGATGTGTGCGTTGGCCCCGCCAAACTGGTATTTTGCCTGATTCTCGGGGTTGCTCGACGGTGCAAAGGAGTAATCTCTAAAGCGGCTGACATGGGCTCCTTCTTCTTTCATCAGGGGGGCTGGCATATTGGTTTGCCAGGAAATTCCGACCAGGATGGCGTCTTCCATTAGAAAGTAGGCGGCAGATGCCAGCATTTCGATATGCCAGGCGGCATCGGTGTAATACAGGACGGGATAGTGTTTTTCCGCTGTGTAATTTTCCGGAAGCTGGATGATGAGTTGATATTGGTGGTTAGTATCAGTTTGAGTCAGCGGCACAACCTGAGTTCGCGGTATTTCATAGGGCACCGTTTTCATACTGGCCAGCAGGTTAAAAGACAGCAGTAACAGTGATAGTGTCAGGGCGCGTTTTATCATGCGAATTCCTCTCGATGTTTTCGTGCTTGGTTACAACAGCAGATGTGCTGAAATCACACTGTATCCAGGCTGAGATAAAAGGCATGACGTTACCTTGATGTTAGGCTGAATTTAGGCTCTTTTATTTTAAAAGTATATATATCATTTGCTTATGAGTCTTTATCTGAGCTTGGACGGTGAAGGCTGCTAGATAGCA
This sequence comes from Pseudoalteromonas sp. McH1-42, assembly GCF_022347845.1. Lineage (NCBI taxonomy): Bacteria > Pseudomonadati > Pseudomonadota > Gammaproteobacteria > Alteromonadales > Pseudoalteromonadaceae > Pseudoalteromonas > Pseudoalteromonas sp. McH1-42. The sequence continues at coordinate 39,705 of NZ_JAKRFU010000016.1, forward strand.
GGGTCATTATTGATAATGTGATGCGTGTAATTGGATGAGTTGTTGAGATGTATAACTGTGATAATGGTGCCTGCTAGCCATTACATGAATTCTTAAATGGGACGCGCCGCTAAGCTAAAATTGGCTGCTGGCACCTTTTGTGGGTGCCAGCCGGGAAGGTCATTACTGACATTTTTGCGCAGTGATGTCTGCTTCCGTCAGGGTCATTTTGCGAGGAGAAATAACGACTCTCTCACTGGCTGAACCAACTACGAGTGGGCCACTGCCAACAGTGATGTTACCACCATATATAATGTACTGAAGCGTTTTGTATTCATCTACCTCAAACGCCAGGCTGGGGTTTGCGTTTTTAAGCTTAAAGTGGCGCAGGTTCTCATCATATTCGAAGCTCAGGCCGTTGAACGTTTTGTTAGGAGTGGAATCAGACGGTGCCGCATAACAGGCTTTATTGCCGCCGACACTGTCGTTCAGATCATCAAAAACCTGATATTCACCAGCAGCAGTGATCACAACAATCGCCTTATCGCCTTGGTAAGTGGCATCGTAAACGCCAGCGATAGGTGCAAACTCGTCAGACTTTTCAGGAGTCTGTGTATTACCAGTACTGGTAGTGGTGTTTGTTTGCGTTTTTGACGATGTATCGGTTACCTTGTTGCCTGAATCAGAGCCGCCGCCACAAGCTGCAAGCGTGAGTGAAACAAATAGAGGCAGAAGTGCTTTTTTCATCTTAAATCGGACTACTGTAATTTTAAAGGGGCCGAATTTTATTCAGTTGTTGTTCTTTTTGCAACAGAAAGGTATCAATTTTGGAAACGCATATTGTGCGTGCTGGTGTTGCGCGGGCAGGCGCGTTGATAACTGATGTTATGGGTGTTGGAGTACAGTCATCGCCATCGCTGAGGCTTATGACTGTACAAGAGGTAGGTTGGCTTTTCTTAATAGTAAGTGGTTACTTTTATCAGTCAAACAAAACTTGTATGGCCTGTAATTTTAACTTGTCCATTTCGGTTTTGATTTGTGGCCCCTTAAAGCCTAATGCAATGACATCTTGTGCTTTTACATTTGCAGCAAGCGAAAGGGCGTGCGCTAGCATATCGCAACGATTGGCCAGCTCAGTACTAAGTGTTTTGGCAATTTTACAGAGCAAAGTCAGTCGCTGTGGGCGGCGTGATGCGTCCAGTAAGCCGAAAATTTGCATAATGGTCTGCGGCTGCCACTGGGCGCCTTGTAATACAGGTAATACTGCTTGCAGGTCGCGCAGAGCCTCACAATAGGCTTTGGGGATTTTAAAGTCCTGCTCCAGATTGTAACCGTCCAGTTGCGCCTGACATTGCCATAAGGCAAAACTCATCAGCAGGAAGTCATTATCTTGTGGATTAAGCTGAGCAATGTGGGCTTTGAGGCATTGACTGTCGGCACCTGTCCAATCATTCAGCCATGGCATTACCAAAGGAAGTGCATTCAGACTGGCCAATACCTCAGAAAAAACTTCGATGGCACCGTCTTTGAGAGATTTTTCAACTTCCTGCCACACTCGCTCTTTGGTGAGTGTTGCCAATTCGCCATTATCCACCATATGCTGCATCAGCGCCTGTGTTTCAGGGGCAATGGTAAAACCTAGATGATGGTAACGGGCGGCGAAGCGGGCAACCCGCAAGACCCGCAACGGATCTTCCCCAAACGCGTTACTGACATGGCGCAGTACCCGCGCATCGAGATCTTGTTGGCCGTGATACGGGTCAATCAGACTGCCATCTTGATCTCGGGCAATGGCATTGACAGTGAGGTCGCGACGCATTAAATCTTCTTCCAGTGTGATGCTGGGCGCGAAATCACAGATAAACCCGGTATAGCCCTGACCTTGCTTGCGCTCAGTCCGGGCGAGTGCATGTTCATCTTTACTTTCTGGGTGTAAAAATACCGGGAAGTCTTTGCCAACCTGCTGATAACCAAGTGCTTCCATTTGCTCAGGTGTGCTGCCAACGACCACGTAATCGCGTTCCAGAATAGGGCGTCCAAGGAGTTCATCACGTACTGCGCCGCCGACCAGGTAAATTTTCATGGTAAATTCCGTATTGAAAATACAAACAAGGTTTTCACTTGTGCTGTTTTTTTGCCATTATAGGCCCCATTCTAACAAGAAAGAGACGAGCCGTGTATTTACGTTATTTTGGTCTGACCGAAAAACCGTTTTCGATAGCACCAAACCCGGAGTTTTTGTTCTTAAGCGAACGCCATAAGGAAGCGCTTGCTCATCTGACCTATGGCCTGGGTGATGCCGGTGGTTTTGTGTTGCTGACCGGCGAAGTCGGCACAGGTAAAACAACCGTGACTCGCAGCATGCTGGCGCAATTGCCTGATTCCACGCAGGTGGCATTTATCCTGAACCCGGCGTTATCGGAAATGGAGTTGCTGGCAAGCATCTGTGACGAGTTGAATATTGACTATGATGCGGATAATGCCACCCTCAAATCTCTCACCGATGTGATTAAGGCGCGATTACTGGATAATCACCATCAGGGTGGCCACACCATGCTGATCATTGATGAAGCGCAACACCTGGCAGCTGAGGTGCTGGAGCAGTTGCGATTACTTACTAATCTGGAGACCGACCATAAAAAGCTGTTGCAGATTGTGCTGGTGGGCCAGCCGGAATTACAACAGCTGCTCAAGCGTAATGAGTTGCGTCAGCTGGCACAGCGAATTACGGCACGCTATCACTTATTACCGTTGACAGAATCTCAGGTCTTTGCGTATGTGAAGCACCGTCTTAATAAGGCTGGCTGTCAGACCAGCTTGTTTGAGCCTCAGGCTATTGCTTATATGCATCAGGTTACCGCCGGGATCCCAAGGCTGATTAACTTGCTGGCGGATCGCTGTTTGCTGGGCGCGTATTCCGCGCAGCAGCAGGTGGTTACTAAAGCGATCGCCGTGCAGGCTGCCAAAGAAGCCCTGCCGTTGGATCTGGTGCCACAGTCCAACAAGAAACCGGTGAATATGCCAGTGCTGGTGTCTGGTTGGGTAGCTGCCATGTTTATTTGTGGCATCGGTCTTTCTTATATTTTTTAGTGGTGTGATATGTCGTACCTAATTAATGCATTAAAACAATCTCAACAAATCGACTCTGAGCAGGATTATCAACAATCACGTCATGAGCAACAGGTCCGTTTTTATCGCCGTTTGAGCCTTACTCTGGGTGGGGCGCTGATCAGTGTGTGCTCGCTGAGTGCCGGTTATTTTGTTGGAGAGGCGGTTCAGAACGTACCCCAAAGCGAAGAGCTGGTGAGTACAACAGACAAAAATGATGATGGAACCGTTGTGGCAGCTGATACGCAAGCCAACACACAAAGCAGCCCACAGGCTCAAACAACTCAAACTCAGACAGCAGTACCCGCTACAGTACCTGCGCCAGTAACTCAGGTGCCGGTTGGTAATTCGGTTGTTGTGCAGCCGGGACAAATTATTGGCCAACCGGTTAATAGCGCTGTTAACCCTGTGATGCATGGCGCACAGCGTCAGATCCACTATCAGTGGATGTCTGTTCAGGTGGGTTTTGATTCGCAGGGACAGCCGGTTTATTCACAGCAGCTGGTACCCGTTTCAGCCAATGGCCAGATTGTGCAGCAGCCCGTCGGGAATCAGTATGCGGCGACGCAACAGGCTTATCAAGCCAATAGTGCTGCGGTGTTTACGCCCAATCAGGGGCAGCCGATACAGCAACCGCTAGAAGATTTGAGTGGCTACCGGGTACTTGGCGTGCCTCTGGAGCAAGCCCGCGCTAACGCGGCTCGCCAAGAAGCGGAGCGTCAGGAAGCTCAGGCACTGGCTGGTGTGCCTGATGAACTGAAAAAAGCATTCGAGCAGGCAGTTGAAGACACTGCACCGAAATCTGAACAGATTGCTTCTGAGGTGTTATCCAGTACCAAAGGATCGGCACGGGCTACACCAGTTGAGTTGTTGCCTGTGCAGCTACAAAATAGTTTGCCAAAGTTACGCTATCAGGCACATATTTATGCCACTGACGCTGAAAAGCGCTGGATCAAGCTGAATAACCGAGAGTTATATGAAGGCGATAATATGGGCGCGCTACAACTGGTGGAGATCACACCGGAGCAGGCTATGTTTGACTTTGATGGTATAGAGTTTACGCTGCAGGCCATGCAGGATTGGCCGGCAGAGTAGTTACCACTCAGGGCATCATGGTATGGCGAAAGAATCGGATCAAGTCAATGCTGAACTCTTCCGGTTTTATCGCCGCTTCTAGTTCATCAGTTACCCGCTTATCAGCCAAGTCTATGTCCTTTACTTCGGTATAAAGCATGTTTTTGGCATGATAAAACACTTTCACAACTGGCTTGAGCGGCTCTTGCGGGTTGCTTGAAGCTACAATGCCAATGCGTTCACTTTTGAGCTTCACCAGGGTACCGACTGGGTATACGCCGATACAATTGATGAAGTGCGCCAACAGATCGGCGTCATAATGCTCGGGTGTGCCCTCTTTTAAAATACGAAAGGCACGGATTGGTGTCAGGCCTACCTTATACACACGCTCCGCGGTTAAGGCATCGTATACATCAACAATGGCAGCCATGCGAACATACTGAGAAAGCGCATCGGCCTTTTTACCATAGGGGTAGCCACTGCCGTCCAGGCGCTCATGATGAAAGCCAGCAATTTCAGTCGCTATCTGACCTAAGCCACTCTCCCCGACTATCTCATAACTGTATTTGGCATGCTCCATCATTAAGCGGTACTCATCATCACTGAGTTTTCCGGGTTTGTTGAGGATCTGACTGGAAATTTTAATTTTGCCAATATCATGTAATAAGGCACCGGTGGCCAGCTGCTCTATGATGTCACGCTCAAGGCCAAGGTGCTTGGCAAAAATACTCATTAAAATGGATACGTTCAGTGAATGTTCCAGTAAGTAGCTGTCTTTTTCGCGGATCCGGGCAATACAGGCCAGAGCATCCTGATTACGAAATATGGAATCAATAAATCCAGATGCGGTTTGTTTAAACTCGTCAACGGCGATGGCTTTTCCCGCTTTGACATCCGCAAAGGCTTTTTCCTGTAACCCTTTGGCTTCTTCGTACAAAGTGGTGGCCAGATCCAGCTCGGCTTCGACACTGGTGGTTTTGTGCCACGGATCATGTACTGTGACGTCAGCCTCATGAGGGCTTTCACCCGACTGCACTTGCTTTTGCTGCTTGGTTTGCAGGGTTTTGTCTGGGTCGATTTCCACTTCCAGCACGCCGGCTTTTTGCAGTGCACCAATGGCACCTTTGGTGCGTACCCAGCCCTGGCTTTTGACCCGCACATTGCCCGCTTGCTGGGTGACACCAACAACAAACATGCCTGGTTTTAAGTCATTGATAGTAATCGTTTTCACGGCCAAGTTGAGATGATTGTTCAGACTTTAAGCTTAGCAAAGGTTAGGCATAAATAAAGGCCGGATCGGGTAGTTTATTAACATCACACTGAGTCTGACAACGCAAAGTGGTTGCAATTCATGCGATTTATTCGCAAGCTGATAAATCCAAAAAAACAGTAAGAATAACAATGATGAAAACACTACTATCTGCATTGTCGCTGGCGCTGGTAAGTCACAGCACAGTGGCTTATCAACTGAACACTGAAGTCGCCCGGGCGTTGCCTGAGCTTGAAGCGCTGTACTTGCACCTGCATCAGAACCCTGAGTTGTCGTATCAGGAAGAGCAAACCGCTAAGCGTCTTGCCAAAGAGCTCAGGCAGCTGGGGTTTGAGGTGACTGAAAACATTGGCGGACACGGCGTTGTGGCACTACTACGCAATGGCGAAGGGCCGACTGTGATGATCCGTGCGGACACCGATGGCTTGCCCATCGTAGAGCAAACCGGCAAGTCTTATGCTTCTAAAGTCAGAGTGAAAGATGCCAGCAACAATGAAGTGGGTGTGATGCATGGGTGTGGTCATGATATTCACATGACTAGCTTTATCGGTACCGCGCAGCAATTGGCTAATAACCGTGATCAATGGCAGGGGACCTTGATGATGGTGGCGCAACCGGCAGAAGAAGTCGGGGCAGGGGCAAAAGCCATGCTTAAAGAAGGTTTGTTTAGCCGTTTTGCTAAGCCCGATCATGTACTTGGCCTGCATGTCAGTGCCTCATTACCTGCGGGTCAGGTGGCCATTGCGCCAGGCTATGCACTGGCCAATGTCGACTCGGTAGACATTACTGTGCGTGGTAAAGGCGGGCATGGCGCCTATCCACACACCACAATTGACCCTGTGGTATTGGCATCGCGTATCGTGCTGGCAGCGCAAACCATTACCAGCCGGGAGATATCACCTTTAAAGCCTTCGGTGATTACGGTGGGTTCGATCCATGGTGGCTCAAAACATAACATCATCTCTAACGAAGTGAAGCTTCAGCTGACCTTGCGCTCTTATGATCCGGCGGTGCGCGAGCAACAAATTGCAGCGCTGGAACGCATGACGAAGGGCATAGCGCAAAGTGCCGGCCTGCCACCCGAACTTGCCCCTGTCGTGTATGTGCATGAAGAAGAAAGTATTCCGTCAACCTATAATACGCCTGAACTGGCAGTACGGGTGGAACAAAGCATTCGTACGGAACTGGGTGATGCACAAGTCGTCAAAGCAGAGCCTGTGATGGCAGGGGAAGATTTTGGTCTGTACGGCCGTACACCGGAAAACATCCCGGCAACGATATTCTGGCTCGGAGGTGTGGAGCCCGAAGCCTACCGACAAGCTCAATTCTCAGGTGAGTCTTTGCCGTCTTTGCATTCCAGCAAGTTTGCGCCGGACTACCCTTTGACCATTCAAACTGGCGTGCGTGCCATGACAGCCAGTGCGCTGGATTTGTTTAAAACGGCACCGGGGCAATAAAGGTCATCATGTCTTCACTGTCGGGGTGGCGTATCTGTAGCATCTCGGCGTGAAGCTGAAGTCGTGATGCCGCAGCAAGTGCCTCGCCCTGAGCGTAGAGGCGATCGCCTAAAATTGGGTGGCCCAGCGAAAGCATATGAACACGCAACTGATGCGAACGCCCGGTGATAGGCGTTAGCTTAACCCGGGTGGCGTGCGTTTCTTGTGACAACACTTCAAAATGTGTCAAGGAGGGCTTGCCTGTCTCATGACAGACCATTTGTTTAGGGCGGTTCGGCCAATCACAGATCAGCGGCAGATCCACTGAGCCATTGGCTTGTTGCAGGTGACCATGCACCCTCGCAATATAGCGTTTGGCAGTGAGTCGGTCTTGAAACTGAATACTGAGAAAGCGATGCGCGGCTTTGTTCATCGCCAGGCACAGTACTCCGGATGTTGCCATATCCAAACGATGCACAATTTTCGCATTGGGGTAGACGAGGTTAACCCGGCTGATCACGCTGTCCCAGTGTTTCGGATCTTTCCCCGGTACGCTCAACAGGCCACTGGGCTTATTCAATACCAGCATATGCTCGTCCTGATACAGAATGTCAAGATAAGGGTTGGTAGGGGGAGCGTAATTCACTAACACGGCTAACCTGCGACTGGCATTTAGTTCAAGGGCCGACATTCTACCTAGCGCAACTGCAAAAGGCCAATTACAAAAGATGTAACCCTCTGTTATTGACAGCACAGGCAGGATCAGTGAAAGTCAAACGCAGAAATACCAAAAGGAATGTGCCATGACGCTGTCATTACAATGCGACTCGAGTTACGACCCCGATTTTTTAACTGACGCGCAAAGTCAGGCTTTGTTTCAGTGGCTGACAGACCACTTTGACCTGTCACAGCCTGAAACCATTACCATGGGGGATGGATCAGAGGCGGAAATTTTGCCCTGGAAAGTAAACTTGCTGGAGCCGACACTTGCGCATTCGGGTCAGTTTGGACTTTTCCATGGCAGGCAACAACCCTGGTTTCCGTTAATTGAGCAGATCCATCAGCGCCTGACAGAGCTGACCGGGCTGGTTTTTCCTGTCTGTGTATGCCTGTATTATCCAGACGGAGAAGAGTGCATGGATTTTCACTGTGATTTGCCAGCGTTTGGGTCCACGAATGTCATTCCCTCTTTGAGCATAGGTGCAAAACGCACCTTCCTGATACGTAATACACAAGATCATCAGGAGGTGCACTCGGTTGAGCTGGAAAATGGCTCCTTATTTATTATGGGCGAGGGCTTTCAGTCACGCTATCAACATGCGGTACCTCGGGCACCAGAAGGGGCTGGTCCCCGTTTTAATCTAACGTTTCGCCAGTTTGACCAGATCTGATAAGTAAGGAAGTGTGATGAAAGTGGGTTTCTTTCAGTTTGACGTGGCGTTTGCTGAGCCTGAGCAAAACCGCGATGCCATCAAGCAAGCGCTGATGATGTCTCATGAGTTTGATCTCTTGTTGCTCCCTGAATTGTGCACCACGGGGAGTATATTCTTCGATCGTCAGCAAGTGAGTGAGCTGGCAGAAGATTTGTATCAGGGGGTATCTTCGTTGTTGTTGCAAACTCTGGCTCAGGAAAAGTCGGCCTGCATTGTTGCTGGCCTGGCTGAATGCCATGAGGGGCAGCTCTACAATAGTACACTGCTAACAGGTCCAGACGGTTTACTTGGCATTCACCGCAAAGTGCATCTAGCGTCAACGGATCAGTTACGATTTGTGCCAGGTAAGGATTTCTGCGTGTATGAAGTTCAGGGGGTCAAAATCGGCGTCTTATTGTGTTACGACATCTGGTTTGAAGATGGGCTGGAGGCGCTTAAACAACAAGGCGTGCAGATTATTCTTAATCCATCTAACTTTTGCGGGGAGGACAGCCTGGAAGTTATCCAAAAGGCGGCCAAAGACTATGGTGTCTATGTGATAGCCGCCAATCGTCTGGGTATGGACCATGACTGTAGTACGGGTGTCCGTTTCATTGGCAACAGCCTTATTGTTGACCCGCAAGGGGCTGTACTGGCGCAGGGAGACGAGTCTCAGCAATTACGGGTAATCGACATCCCGGTGTGATCCAGGTGAGCGGTGCTGCGCTCAAATGATACGTTGGTTGCTTGGGTACTGGTGTGTAAACCAATGCTGTAAAAACTGGATGCATTGCAACACGCTGGCCGGTACGTGGTGACGGGCTGGGTAGAGGGCGAGCAGGGTGAGCTGCGGTTTCTTACTACCCGGCAGAATACTCACCACTTCTTTGGCTTCAATGGCATGCCGACAGGCAAATTCCGGCAATATACCTATCCCCAGGCCAGCTTTAATGGCTTCTAGCATAAACAGAACATTGTTCGCTTTTAATGTGCCAGTAATTTTGACGCCTTCAGCCAGCGGCCAAATATTTTTTCCTTTAAAATATCGGTATTCAAAGCAGTTATGCTCCGTCAAATCGCGAGGGTGTGTAATGTCTGGATGGGTCGCCAGATATTGCGGACTGGCGCAAATGTGGTAGTCAAACCGGGTGATTTCACGGCCAATATAATGACTGTCAATGGGTCGGCTGGTGGCACGCAGACCCAGGTCAAACCCTTGCTCAACCAGGTCAATATCCTCATCACCAAGATGAATGTCGAGTTCAATACTCGGATAAGCCTGCATAAAGTCCGCAAACATTTTCCCAAGATCGGTGATCCCCAGCACCATAGGCAAGTTCACTTTTAGCTTCCCTCTGGGAGCCTGCTGTGTCGACTGAACAAAGGTGTCTGCCTCCTCCAGTTTACTGAGGATATCCCTGGCACGTTGCAAATAACCCTCACCGACCTGAGTCAACTGGATATTGCGGGTGGTGCGATGCAACAAACGTGCGCCCAGTTGATCCTCAAGACGGCTTATTTCTTTGCTGACCATTGATTTTGATGTGCTGAATTGTTCTGCAACCTGGGTAAAGCTGCCCACCTCCGCCAGTTTCACGAAGAGCTCAATGGCACGTAGCTTGTTCATTTTAATTGTCCTTACCTATCGTGGAACTTAGTGAGTCAACCATACACTGTTTCCTGTGTGTGAACACTTGGTTTCTTTTGTAGTTATATATCAAACAAAGCGCAAGTCATAGACTAGAGGTGTTGAAAATAACCACAGACGAAGTGCGTCAAATTCGTCCGTATTATCTGACCAGAAGGACAATGATTATGTACACTCTTTACTACATTCAGGAAGCCTGTTCACTCGCTGTGAACACCATATTACGTGAGCTGGGGCAGGATGTGATGCTTATCCGCGCTGATACCCTCAGCGATTTTTCAACCGTGAATCCTGCCCAACAGGTCCCGGTACTCATAGATGGAGACGAAAAACTGGTTGAAGGGGCTGCGATTATGCTACATCTCACCCGCAAGCATCCCAGCCAGTTGCTGCCCACTAAGCCGGGGCCTGCTCGCCGCCGAGCGATTGAGCAATTGTTGTTTGCCAATGCCACTATGCATCCGGCCTATTCTAGGTTGTTTTTTATCGCGCGTGTCATGGAGCAGGGCGCTGTGCGCCAACAGCTGTTTGAAGCAGCAGCAAAGGAGATCAATCAGCTATGGCTACAGGTCGAATCTCAGTTGCAATCTCAGCCATTTTTAGGGGGGCAGCATGCGTCAGTCGCCGATATTTTGCTGGCAGTTTACTCGCGCTGGGGGGCCGCATTTGAGGTCGAAATCACACTCCCTCTGCGCACTGCACAGATGATTGAAGCAGTAACCAGCATGCCAAGCTTTGTTGCGGCGTTGCAAGCTGAACAGGCGCAGGGGGCATAATGGAGCACGCTGAAATGAAAGCGGATCTGAGTCAGGTCCTGGCCATAGTACAATGTTATTTCAAGGGGTTACATGAAGGTAATCGTGAGGCATTGTGGCCGTTGTTTCATCCTGACTGCTGGCTCAAAGCGCCGGGTTTGAGGCGCAGTCTGGATGAGTGGCTAGAGCTGGTCAGCCATCGCACCTCACCAGCAGACAAAGGCGATGAATTTGCCTATCAGGTGCTGGCGGTAGACTTGCTTGGACAACAGGCCATGGTCAAGGTGTTATGCCCGTTGTTTGAACATACTTACGTTGACTTTCTGGGCTTGCTGAAAGAACAGGGCCGGTGGCGGATAGTCAACAAAATGTATGCGGATTTACCACACACTCACCAGGAGTAGCTATGCCTTATATTCATATTCGCGTCACCGATGAAGGGGTGACAAACGCACAGAAGCAGTCACTGATCAAAGGCACGACCCAGTTGATGGTCGATGTATTAGGGAAAAGCCCGGAGACCACCTTTGTGGTCATTGATGAAGTCTCGACTGACAACTGGGGCATTGGCTTTGAACAGGTTACCGCGATCAGGCAGCGACAGACTTAACGCTCATGATTGACTGGCTTCATCGTAACGGGCACGGGCTGCGGTGATTTCATCAAAGTGATCGTCGGCCCACGACACCAGTTGCCAGGCCGACTTAGCCAGCCCTCGTCCCAGCTCGGTGAGTTCATACTCAACCTTAACCGGTACTTCTGCATAAACGGTGCGTTTGACATAGCCATCGCGTTCCATATCACGCAAGGTCTGTGTCAGCATGCGCTGTGATATGCCCTTAATTCTTGATTTTAAGGCATTGAACCGGTCAGGCCCATCAACCAAAGCAAACAGGATTAAAATTGACCACTTATCGCCTATTTGTGCTACCACATTGCGGATTGGGCACCGCTCGTTCTGTTCAAATACCCGGCGAGCAGGGGCGCTTGTGTTGGTCATAATGTGGTTTCCTTTCGTTAAAAAATGGCTCATACATCGAAGCGTAAGATAATGCCTATTATATTCATTAATGCACTTTAGTATATATAAGTAACTTGGATTGTGAAAGTGCTTACTATGCTTGTATATGTCGGATTATTAAAAAGGCAGCTTTGGGAAGTGAAAGGTCAGAAAACCTGTACGGCAGGGAAGTGCGGTATGGTATCGTGGCTCGGCTGGAGTAGTGAACAAAAGGCGCTATTGCGCCTTGTGCTCTTCACTGTGTAACAACTTAATGATGGCTTTAAAGTTGCGTCGCGAGGTTTCGTTTTTCAACGCCTGACGCAACACGGGTTTGATGCCGTCTTTTTGCTGTTGAGTCGCTAATGCTTTGATAGCGGCCAGACGAATCGCATCATCCTGATCATTCACCGCCATATTAAGTACGGTGTCACTGGTTTTAGCACTCATCTGGTAATTCCCTAGTGCACTGATCAGCGCTTTCTTGTTGCGCGCTGGGGCATTAAAAAAGTGTTGTTCCAGATTTTGATAAGCCGTGTCGGTTTGCATCATGCCCAGCGCACGGATAGAGGCTTTCTCAATACGGGCACTGCTGTCAGACAGATGCGCATTGAGCAGCGATTCATGCTGGGGATCACGGCTGTTCCCTAAAGCGGTGATGAGGTTGGCAGTTTTACCCTCGTTGTCACCCAGCGTGATTTGTTCAGTGATTGCCTGACTTAGCTGCATAGCGGTATCTGATGCACTGCGGTTGTTGAGTAAGGTGCCTAATGTCATATAGAAACTGGACTCGACTTCGGCATCTAAGGTGCTGAATCCATTTGTTAGCATTTCCAGTAGCATGTCTGTGGCTTGTTGTGACAATGGTGCATGACCTTGGGTCAGTGCGCGCAATGCACGAAACTGAGTAAGAGGTTGTTTCTCAGCCTGTAACAGCTGGCTGAGTAACTGCTGGCTGGAGGCAGAATCTAGCTGTCCTAATGCATTGAACAGGCGCATCTGAGCTTTGTCGCTGAGTGTGCCTGAAAGCATCAACGGGGACAAAGTGCCTATGACAGCGTCGTACTTTTTCAGCAAGATTGACAGCGTATGTGCGTCTATTTGCGTGATATCCTGACCGGTGATCAGCTGTTGTAGTTCAGCTGCGAGACGTGCCTTTTCGGCTTCGCTGAGTTCGGCTGGGGTAGGTTGCCAGGTCGTCAGGTCGGTACCCAACTCGTACAAGGCACTGTTATAAGGCTGGCTAAGCTGTGTCAGGGTATAGCTTTGTTGCGAGCCAAATCGCAGATCGGTGCCTGTTAGAGCCAGCGCCTCCTGACCTTCGCGGTGCACCAAAAAGCAGCTATCTGGGGTGATCAGGTGTGCAGAATCGAGTACGTCGATACGGTTAAAGGTTGTCAGCTGAGTGCTATCGAAGTCGCTGTAATGTCGTTTGACCATTTTTAACTGCTTATCGACTTGCTGGTAAGCGGGTTGATACTGGCCCAGAGTGTCGGGCTCTTTACTTACCTCACTAATATCTCTTTGATATTGAAGATAATAAGCTAATCCCTTCAGCTTGTCCTGAGTCTGCTGGTCGAGCTCACCCGCAAAGTGAAAGTCACTGATCAGACCGTTGTCTGTGAGTTTAAAGGCAAACGGGTGTTCATAACTGGGCAAAGGCATACGTTCTTTGCCCTGAACCGCAGCGACTTGATCGGCTTTAATCGCCCACCAGTTTCGTTCATCACCTTTTTGCGCCGGTTTAAGCGACAGTTTACCGCGTAAATGCACCATAGAAGTTTGTGGAGCACTTTGCAGCTTAACATAGTCAAAAGAGGTTTGGCTTCTGATGTCAAACTGGTATTGCGGCTGGCACAGTGTGCCAGCCATTACCTGAGCGCTTGTCAGCGCCACCCAGGGCGCTGCAAGCAGAGTCAATCGACACGGGGTCATAGTTCGATTTCGTCCTCTTTGGAGTACAAAGTCCAGGATTTGTTATACACACTTGGTGTTTGATATAGCCACAGGTCGTAGCGGTGGGTTTTCTTACCACACGGATAAGGGATCCCCCATTTCTTACACCATTTCACGCCAATGGTTTCGGCGTATAAACCAAATTTACCTGAAATCACATCCAGGTCGTTCTTCAGCTCAAGGCCATAATAAATATGTGGTGCTTTGTTACCGTTAGAGACTAGGGCAAAACCTGCATTGGACTCCATGGCAAAGGTATTGTCGATTAAGATCAAAATCGCCTGGATACCAGCAGAGACTAAGCCCAGATTTACACCACCACGGCCAAAGGCGTTAAAGTCAACATGAAACAAGTCACCTTCGGCATACAGCTCTGCGTTATAACCAACCGTCAGTTCAAAGCCCAGGCTGCCGGTCACACCGGCTTCAACACTCATAGGCACTGGACCTATGGTAAAGCGCGCCTGTGCGAGGACTTTTTCTTCTTCCCAGGATTTTTCCCAGGATTTTTCATATTTCGTGGTGTATTTCTCATCTTCAAACGCAACATTATTGAAGATAATCATTTCAGATGCATAGCCCGTGTTCTGTCCACTGATATAGGCACTACCGTCATATGAAATGCTGAATAAGGTGTTTTGCGCATTAAAGAAATATGCTTCTACGACGCCTTCACCTGTGATCCGGCCGCCCGGGTCGCCGGTTGGCACAATAAACAGCTGGCCGCTTAAATCAACACCGACACTGAACTTAGACTTGTTGCCATAAGACTTATCAAACTCTTTCTCCAGCTTAATATTAGCCAGTCCCACTGCGTATTGCGCATCACGCTTTGCCAGACTCTGCTCGGTGTCCGTGTCGTCACCGGTGAAGAAGTACAGCGGGATCTCAGTTTCGATCACATTGTTGTCTGTGATGGTTTCGGCATCCTGAGCCAAGTCCGTTAAAGTGAAGCGGACCTGTAAAGACTGCTCCTGAGTGGCGTCGTAGCCCTGGTAAATCTGAGTGAGCAGCGCGTCATCCAGTGCAATATCAAAACCAATGTGCTCATCGTGCAAGCCCGCAGTAAAATTATGCGTTAGTTGCGCCTCATAAGCGGCGTTTTCGGTATTCCAGAAGTGGGTCGGTTGCCAGTTACCCTCTACCAAAACTTCTGCTGTGATAGCAGTGCTGCCCAGATTGCCCCCTTCGTAATCTGCAGTCAGGTAACCGACCAGATCAGAATGATGCTCGCTGGTACCATCGGCATTATTTGGTACATCGAGGATCAATGCTTGCTGACCAAATTCCGCGTTTAGCAGCTTGTAGTCATGGCTTTCTGGTACCCGTACCTGTAGATCAGCGAATGGGAACTCGCCATCAGAGAAAGGTTCGTGATCAACTGATGGATGGTTGTCTTCTTCGATGTCTTCCGCATGATCATCATGTGGGTCAATTTGTGCGATTAAGTGATAATGGCCACCCAGCAGGGTATCCGGAATGGTGATTTCCGTTTCAAAACTGTGACTGCCTTCAGTGACCTGAGTTAACTCCAATGCGCCAACTTTATGGACTTCTTCGATTTCAGCTTCTTCGCCATCAGACGTGTCTAATTCTGTTGCATGCACCAGGTAAAAGTGTACGTCAACGTCGATATCCTTAAAGCCGCTGATGTCTACATCATAGAAGACTCGCACAGCAGTATTGGGTTCCAGCGTTTCTAGTGGACCTGTGGATATTTTGGTGATGGCAATATTGCTTTTGCTCTGTTCAACCGGGATTACGATAGGGAGTTTATCGTCACCCCCAAGATCACACCCCGCTAGTGTGGTGAGCATAGCGCTCGCTAAAATGGCACGTGTTAAATGGCGCATTGTATTTCCTAATCTAATCTTACCCAGTGTTTAGTATATCGCAAAAATGTGGAGGAATAATGAGTTTGGACGGGGTTATGCTATTTGGATCATCGAGAAGTATGAGGGTGTTTAGTTAAAACACCCAGATTGACGCTTTTTAAAGCATCACGTAGTTAATGCGGCATCGATCGCCAATTTTGTAGGTGCTGCTGTCAGCAGCCTGGATCATAATGTTTTTGCCAGAAAGACGTGCTGCGAGTAACGTGCTGTAAACCAGTTGTTTATTGTCAGACGTGTGAGGCAGGTAAAAACCACCAGGACAAATACTTGGATTGTTTTTCAAACTAACCCAGACACCATAAGTATTTGAACCGGATACCCAGGTTCTCATGTTGGCGATTTCACCACTGTGATTCGTTACACTGGCTGTGGTGTTAAATGTCATGATGGCTAGAGCTAGTATTGTTGCTTTTTTTAACATGGTTAGTCCTTTTTTGGGTAAAAGGTAATTGTACCTTTTATTGGAGGTTAGCAATAGAAGTATGTTCTATTTTATTTGGTGTGGTGCAATCAAGCTACTGTATTTTAAAGAGGTTTGAGCTTTTATGAGCGTTACTTAAATTTGCGTTCCTTGCCGCTATCATCGCCACATCAACTCATGCATTAATAGCGCTTTGATTGCTTTTACAGATACGCTTGTCATCACAGAACAGTGGTGTTAACTGATGACAAGCTGGTGATGTCGGACTAAATCTGCAACATGCCTTGGTGATTATGGAGCGGGTGAATTGCTGTGTTGAACTGGGAGTTTTTCAGTGGAGGCTTGAGCTGTGCCATACCAGTTCACATGTCGGGTCGCGAGCATGATCGTGGCGAGTACCGTAAAGCACAACAGGCTACCTAGCAGCAGTGCATAATGTTCAGCGCTTAACATGGCATAAAGCATGGCATACAGCGTACTCAGCGCAATGAGGTAACAGGCACTGAGCTTCGCGCTTTGCAGTATACCCCAAATGTAGCTTACCAGCAGCAGGATGGCTGCCAGTGCTGATAGGGCATAGGCCCAGCCAAAGCCCAGATGCTCACTCAGAGAAATCAGTAATAGATAAAATACCGCTAATGATAGCCCGACAAACCCGTATTGTACCGGGTGGATGGCTTTGGTCTTACTGAGCTCCAATAGAAAGAAACTCGATATCACTAAAATAATCACCAACAGAGCATAGTTTGTGGCACGGTGGCTTTTCAGGTAATGATCAACCGGCTCCACGAGGCGCACGCCCATATTGCGTGATTCTAACTGCGCACACTGATGCTTAAAAATACAACGCGAAAATAGCTCTTTCATATTGGTGGCAAAATAGCTGGTTTGCCAGCTGGCGTTAAAGTGCGTTGCAGTGATTTCAGAGTGAACTGGCAGGTACTCTCCTTGAAAACTGGGGTGTGGCCAGTTGGCTTCTAATGAGACCTCAGTACGTGCGCCTAATGGGGCGATCGACAGCGAAGTCATCCCCTGCAAATCGAATTGAATATCAAACGCCAGGTCTTTATCGCGCAATGCTGAGATGGGCAGCGTAATGTGCACGCCTTCTTCGATAGCACTTAACGTGGTGCCGGGGCGCAACGTATATGTCTGTCTATTGAGTGAGATTTGGGTGTTCAGGCCAATCCCCCGGATATCGCTAACCCCTAACACTAAGGCTACTCGGGTGGGTGTAAGATCGGCTAGATCGTCCAGCTGTTTGGGATCAAAGTGGCCTGTGAGTGTTAAATCTGCACGATAAAGCTGTGCCTTGTATATGCTGCGGTACTTCTCGAATGTGTCGAGGGTCCCCTGTACCGTCAATTGCTCGGGAAGTAAGGTACGTTGGTGCTTTATGCGTGTCTGTACGCCATCGAGTTCAGTTGAGGTTTCATATTCAGCGTAAATAAAGGGGGCAATCAGAGCTTGGGTGCCACTGGTGCTGCGGGCAATTTCCTGTTGTACAGTGTACTCAGAGGCAGAACGTTCGTCGATCAAGTCTGTGATCATGGCGATGGGGATCATCAGCAATAAAATAATTGCAGCGATGATGGCTAGTTTGATCCCTGTTTTTTCGGTAATTGGCTGTGTCATAAGTTTCTCGGTTAGGCCTGATGTACTAACAGGCTAACCGAGATGATTGGCGTTAGAGTGGGGGGTATGTGGAGACTCTATGGAGTTTTAATGGTGAGTGTGGCCTCCACACCCTGCGCGCGATTGTTGATGGTCAGCTCACCATGATGCAGTCTGGCAACTCGCTCCACAAAATTGAGACCAAGTCCCGTGCTTTTTGCGCCATTGGCACGAGGCAGGGAGTAAAATCGCTCACATAATCTGGGCAATGCATAATCGGGGATTGTGGGGCCAGTGTTATAAATGCTGAACGAACATGTGTTGCCGGCAGAAGTGACGGACAGGCATATCTCTCCATGTAAGGGGACAAAATCCAGGGCATTTTCCAGCAGATTAAGGATAGCTTGTTGTAACAGGAAGGGGTCGCCGCTGATCACTTGTCTGTGATCTTGTGTCAGGGTGAAGGTGACCGATTTTTGCAATACCCGATGAGTCAGTATTTGTTCGCACTGGTTAAGCAGCGATGCAATTGATACGGATTGTCGGGTGTTCAAAGTGGGCAGTTGCTCCAGTTTGGCCAGCTCCAGAAGCCTGTCGATCAGCTGTTGCATTCGCTGGGTTTCGCGCTCGATATTGTGTGCAAACTGGTGGCGCTTACCATCACTCAACGGCATCTGTAATAGTTCGCTGGCCCCTTTGATACCGGACAATGGGCTTTTTAATTCATGTGTTAAGGTTTCAACATATTGCTCTATATAGACCTTACCATCGAGTTGATTACGCATTTGTTCCACTGCATCACTGAGTTGGCGATATTCGTAAAAGACTCTGAATTGGGGCTTTTCGGCTTGCTTGCCCAGGCCCATTTTTCTGGCATAGTCAGCGAGTTTACTTACTGCTGAGTTGATCCGCCAGGCGATAAGAGCACCGATAAGAAGTGCGAGCAAGCTCAGTAGAGCGAGCCATTTTACGATGCGCTGCTGGCTGTGTTCGATGAATGGCTGTACCGAGCGATTTGCTTTAGCAACGGTGAGACTGCCTATGATCTGATCCTGGTAAATCACCGGGGCAGCAATATGCATAACCGTTGACAGAGGATCATCGGGGTCGGTTGCACTGGAGCGGGCGCCGTATTCTCCGCGCAAAGTCAGGTATACGTCGTTCCATTGCGAAAAGTCTGTGCCGACATCTTGCTGCCAGGAATCAGCCACCACAATACCGCGATGATCCGTGAGGTAAATGCGATGTGACATAGTGGTCTTTTCCACTCCCCAAATCGCCGCATCGACTTCTCGCTGTCCGTATATCTTCATCAGTTCAACTAAGCGACTGTTACTGGTGGTGCCCTGAGCCAGATCTTCTGCGACAACAACCGCGAGTAGATTGGCCATATCGATCAGGGTTTCTTCGGTTGCCTGACGTATGGCTGGCTTAATCTCTCTGAGCATTGTATTGCTAATCACATAAGTCGTTAGCAGGACTAAGATCAGATAGAGCATGAAAAATCTCAGCCCCAGAGGGATACGTGGCCAGTGTCGAGCCTTCACGCTGGATCCTCGAAGTAGTAGCCAAATCCTCGCTTGGTTTTTAATGGCGCAGCACAGTCATAACGCTTCATTTTACGCCTAATCGTTTTGATATGACTGTCGATGTTACGCTCATAACCACAGTCAGCCGGCGCTTGTGTTGCATCCAGCAGCTGAGTTCTACTCAGAACACGAGGTGCCTGGGTGATTAGCGCCTCAAGCAGCTTGAATTCCAATGCTGTCAGGCCAAGTGCCGATCCTTTGTAGTAATAATCAAAGTTTCTGGCTTGCCACTTTGGTACTTGCTCCGTCGCCATATTTGTCACAGGTGGATGCAGTTTTTTAAGTCTGAGCTTGACCCGGGCGAGCATTTCTCTGGGGCTAAAGGGTTTAGTGACATAATCGTCCGCGCCAATTTCTAATCCAACCACCCGATCAATTTCATCACTGCGTGCCGTAAGAAAGATAATCGGAATAGCGGAAAACTGACGCAGCTGTTTACACACGTCAAAGCCGTTTCCATCTGGCAGGCCAACATCCAGGATCAACAGCTCGGCAGGGTGTTGCTGTAAGTACTCATAGCCAGCCCCGGCGGTTGTAAACCAGTGTACTTCAAACCCGTCCATTTCAAGAATGTGGACCAACGTATCAGCAATGGCAGGCTCGTCTTCAATTATTACTATCGTCATATATTAAAATTCAGTTTGCTCAGCGCGTCGGGCTAACATATTACCTGCAAAGCAAAACTCGGTAAAATCGGGGAAAGTCATTGCGCATTCAGTTTCGCTTTTATACTATGCGCCGCGCTTACTACAGTGGTGAGCAATACTGCTTTACTATATGGAAATAAAGGTTTTTTATGAAAAAGCTATTCACACTTGCGGCACTTGCCGTCATCACCGCCACATCAGCCCACGCTACTGAGACTAAACAATGGTTTAACAGTGCTACTTATACCGATCAGGACCGTACGTATGATAATGATGCGTTGATGATAAGCAGCCGTTATTTCTTTGCTCCGCAGCAAAGTTCAGGTGTTTGGGACGATTATGGCTACCTGGATACCGACAGCAATGTTGGCCTGAGTTACTACAATGATGAGTACATGAACCGCTTTTCTTTTGCAGGTGAGGGATATTTTAGCAAAGAAGTATTCGTGGTTGGTCGAGTCAGTGACCTCGGTGAAATTGACGACCATTACACTTACGGGATCGGGTATCTGTATAACGACAAGCTGAAGCTGAGTGTTCGCCGCAATGAGTCTGATCTGGGCGCTGACAGCACCTGGTTAAAAGCCGAGTACAATCATCAGCTCAATGACACCGACTATTTAGGTGTAACTATAGATACAGATGATGAGATGGACAATTACACGGTATCTGGCCGTTATTTTATGCATCTGGATGCCGAGCGTTATATCAGCGTGGATGTATCCCATCATGAGGTCGATTTAGGATACACCGATGAGTCGTATACCAATGCTTTGGTGAACTATTACTTTAACCGTAATATTGCTGTGGGCGTAGGCTCTTATGACTCTGATTTAGCACTGGAAGGTAAGTACTTCTTTAATGACAGCTACTACCTAAGAGCTGAATATATAGATCGTGATGCGGGTGAAGAAACCAGCTTGCAGTTTGTGGCGCAATTTTAAGGCCCACGCATAAAACAGGGTTGCAGCGGCCTGCAACCCTGTTAAATAATCACGCTTCGTCTGGTTTAAAGGCTAACAGGTCGCCGGGCTGACAGTCTAAATATCGACAGATCTGTGCCAGTGTTTCAAAGCGTACCCCCTTCACCTTACCGCGTTTGAGCAAAGACAAATTTGCTTCGGTGATCCCTATGGCTTTGGCCAGTTCTTTGGATGACACTTTGCGCATTGCCATCACCACATCTAAGTTCACAACAATCTCCATAGCTTAAATGAACTCCTTGTTTTCATCTTCGATTTCTTTTGCTGCTTTAAGCAGGTAGGCCACCACAGCGAAGAGTCCGAGCGTCGTGAGCTCACCAAAAGGGATTTTCAGCACCACCTGATTTGAGTGGTAGAGCGTGTGATACCAGTAATCCAGAAAAAAATTCAGGCCACACGAATAGAGGACCAATGCAATTTTTGTCCAGATAAATCCCTGATAGCAGGTGTAGCAGTGGTTATGAAAAAACTGTCCGCCACTAAAGAGTTTTAATAGCCTGATTATCCAGTACACACTGAGTAGCATCCCAGCCAGCAAGGGGAGAGTGAGACTAAACAACATGCCGTGACTGACTTGCCCACTTTCCCACAATAAATTGAATGACTCGCTTTCGATATACCGTACCTGACCATTGATGATCAGGTGATAAATAAGAAACGAAAATACCAAGCCACTGATACCCAACACCACAGCGCGGAAGGTGCCGCACCAGCGCTGAATTTTGTCTGTCGATTTGACCATAAAGATCCCATGTTTCTATGTTGTTCTTGATAAGAATCATATCACACAGAAACTAATTTCTGAAAAAAGAAAATAAATTATCGTTTTACAATAATAAAAAACCGTGTAATGATATTTCCAACAAAGAGAAGGAGTGACATGATGAAAAATAAAAGCACAGTAACCAGATTAGCGTTGAGTGTTGCACTGAGTACCGTACTGGGTACTACGGCTGTGTTGTCAGGCTGTACGCTGAGCGACAAGCAGCCAGTGAGTGAGGCAGAGTCGGTTCAGCATGTTTCGGCATTTGTGGATGTGGAGAGTTTATTCAGCACCAGTGAGAAAAAGTCGATTGCGATGTCAAAGGATGGCCAGTGGATCGCATTTCTGAAAATGCACAACGGTGCACATAATCTATTTGTGGTGGCTGTCGATAAGCCTGATGCGAAACCTGAACCTGTGACTAACCTCATCGATTCGGTTGACAGTTTTATCTGGTCCGCCAATCGCAACGAGATCTTGTTTTCTAAGGATCATCAGGGCAATGAAAATAGCCAGATTTATAAAATGGCGCTGAACAGCACAGATCTGACTGCCAGCACTATGACGAGACTCACGCATAATGATGAGGTCGATTACATGCTGTTGGGACAGTCTGAGCAGGATGCTAATATTTTGGCTGTCGCCGCCAATCACGTAACACCTGAGCGCATTGATTACTTTCACCTGACGGTGGATAAGGGCGAACTGACACAAACTCAGACTAACAGCGTGAGTCTGTTTGAGACACAGCTGAATAAATCGGGTCAGGTGGCACTGGGTTTGGCGCTCAACGCTGATAATTCCAGAAGCATGTACACATTCACAGACGGGCGTTGGCTCAAGGTGATGACCACTGAACCGGGAGAGATCCTGGAGATCATCAGCTTTGATGAGCAAACCAATACCGCTTTTATTGCAGGCAGCATTGAAGGACGCGATAAACAGGAACTGATTAAAGTGGATTTAGCGACTAAGTCGACAGAGACGGTTCACCTTGACCCCCAGCAAAGCTCTGATCTGCACCACGTTGTGTTCGATGAGCAAGGGCAACCACTGATAGTATCTTATTATGGCGGTAAGCTGCGCAATTACCCACTGACCGATAGTGCGGCTAAAGCGTTACAACAAATACAGAGCCGTTTTTCACAAGATATTGAATTAAAAGTAGATAAAATAAACCATAAGGAAGATCAGTGGTTACTGACGGTGTCTTTTGCTGACCGCCCGGATCAAAAATATGCGTATTATCCGACTCAGGATAAGCTGACAGGTCTGTTGAATGAGGCTCCAGGGTTTGATCCTGAGTTGCTGGGAGATCGAAAGTCTATTACTTATACGGCATCAGATGGTGTTGAAATCCAGGCATATCTGACTTTACCTAAGAACTTGAAGAAAAATCTCCCTACCATAGTGTTGCCACATGGCGGTCCCTGGGCGCGAGATCAGTGGGGCTACAGCAGCGGTTATTTTGTCCCTGTGGCGCATTATTTTGCTAACCGCGGCTATGCCGTGTTGCAACCTAACTTCCGTGGTTCATTGGGATTCGGTAAGCACTTTATTCAGCTGGGCGAAAAAAACTGGGGCACAGGTACTATGCAGCATGACTTAACGGATGGCGTAAATTACCTGATAGAGCAGGGCATTGCTGATAAACAGCGCGTGGGTATTATGGGAGCTTCCTACGGCGGGTATGCCGCACTCGCTGGTGCGACATTTACACCAGACGTATACAAAGCCGTGATTTCTTATGTTGGTCCATCCAGCCTGGTGACTTTGATGGAGTCTTTCCCGGCACATTACCGCCCTTATCTCGGGACCTGGTATGTCTCAGTCGGAGATCCTGAGATTGCAAAAGACAGAGCTGATATGGAATCACGCTCACCGATTAACTTTGTTGACCAAATCAAAGCGCCTTTGATGCTGGTACAGGGGGCTAATGACCCGCGTGTGACACAGGTTGAGTCGGATAATATTGCCAGAGCGCTGGCCGCCAAAAATCACCCCCTCGAATATATTCTGGCCAAAGACGAAGGGCATGGGTTTATGAAGCAAAACAATAAACTGGCCTCTATCGTGGCAATGGAGCGCTTTTTTGCTAAACACTTGGGTGGCGGCACCTCTAACACGGTTAATCCAGACATCAGCGCACATTTGGATACTTTGCGTGTCGATGTCAATCAGTTATAACACCGGTTAAACATGCTTTATTAAACTAAAGCAGGGCGATGATACCATCGCCCTGCTTTTTGTGTTTGTGTCAGTACTGAGGCATCAGAAGGAGATAGGGTCTTCAGACATAACGGATAGCAGAAATGGTGTATAGCCCATGATGCCGATGAGCATAAGGAGTGTGAGTACACATAAGGTGACACTGGTTGCTAACTTTACCTGTGCATTGCGATTTTGCTGTGCATAGAAGTAGAGTTTGGCTGTCAGTAGCGGGATTAAAAAGCAGCCAAAGGTCCACATAGGGAAGAAGGGGTCGCCAAATGCGGGATTAAGATCCAGGGTGGTACCGGTGACCAGATAGCTGAACACGCCCACTCTCAGGAACCACTGCGCATTTGACACAAGAAACAAGTAGATAGCCCATTTTCTGTGGCTCGCGATGTCTTTTTTAATTGCGCTGCGTACCGTTAAATAAGAGAACAGTAGGATCAAAGAACCATTGATGCTGGTGCCAATATCGCCAAGTTCTATCGGGCTGGCGTCTCTGAACCACACCAGGTAATACCCTGAGAAAGCCAACAGAATGACGGTAAGCAGATAGACGTAGCCATTGATTTTGTGGAAAGTGGGGAAGCGGTTGCGCATCTTAGGAATAAGTTGAAATACGCCACCGAACGCGACGATGCCTGCGCCGATTGTGTGCGCTGCAAATGCCAGGTTACCGGCAAAATCTCCCACATGATAAGGGGTTGCACCCATAACCTCCCAGCGGTTCCAGATTTCCATGTTGTCATTGATCACAGAAAATCCGTAGAACTTAATGATGTAGTAAAAGAAAAACCATTGCCCGAGTAACACAGAAATAAACCAGAATATGGCAGTGTAACTGAGCGTCTTGCCAGCAGTGCGCGTTGATATACCTTTGTTCGATGTGGTTGCGCTTGCTTCTTGAATTGCTTCCGACCCGGAAGTCGTATTAAGTGTTTTGTCCATTGTGACGGCCTCGTAACTGTGAATATGCTTTCAAGTGTGCCGTGAAGAGGATGTTCAGTCGTTCGAATGGGCCTGCTCATACCAAATTGTTTGCATTAGATAAAAATAAGCCTTCTTATCAATTGGTTGTGGTTTTCATGGGTGGATGTGTCGGGTGGCTTTTCGCTTTTGAGTTACTTTTTATATGCAGATTATGGTGTGCCCTAGTGGCGATAAAAAACCTATTGGTTGACCCTACTATATTAGAGTAACCAATAGGTTAATGGCGCTTATGTCAGCAATTTAGTTTTACAGCATGCGCTGAGGCGATACTAAAAACTGCGATAGGTTTCATGCCATAAATTATTAATGAACCTCAATTTAATGCTTCCGCCCACAGGTGGCGTGACGTTTGAGTGACCTTTTAGTCTGAGGTTTCCATTTGCATGCTCAAGCGTAGTATTTGTATTGACGAAAAATAGCTCAACCTCTTTGTCGGGTGCATTTGCTCCTGTTAGGTTTGAAACTAGTACTCCGCGCTCATTGTTGACGGTATACAGTGTACTGGCTGTAACGTCGGGGGCTGTGCTTTCGGGCAGTATTAATCTGGAGACTCGGTTTCCAAAATCAACATGTGGCATGATATCACCCGTCCAATAGCCACCATTGTTGCCCCATGCATTATCCGCAAACTGTGGATGAATAATATGGATGGATGGCGTATTTATTGTTTGATCAGATGTTGTGCTTAAACGATATTGATGCTTGTTGCCAGATATAAATGGTTTTAAAACATGAAGTGACCTGGGGCGTAAGATGTTGATTGCATATCTTGAAGGCCAACTTATGTTGCATTCAACATTGATCTGGCTACCACAGGAATCAAGTTTGATACCATCCCTGCCGGAGTTTTTTGAAGTAACATGAGCATTAATGTCGTTGCATGACCGCCACTCAAAACCATCTAAGCCTGCCTCGTCGCATATATCGCTATGGTTTTTAATCGTGTCGCATAAATTGTAGGAATAGCCATAGTGCAGGCTTTTCTTCACTCTGTTATTTTGTGTGATCACATTAAACGATTTGAGGCTACTTGCCGCGGTAAATTTAATCCCGGCAACTGCCGGACTTTGTTCCGTATAGCCAACGCCTGCGTGTTCAATGGTGTTGTTCTCGATAACAAAGTAATCGTTATCGAAGTGTGTGTCTGTTTCGATGGCAATTGCATCAAAGCGCGTCTGACCGATTCTATTGCCGGAGATAATACCGTTGTGTACATTTCCCTGCGCAGTTATGCCTTTAAAGACAGAGTGTGGCACTGTCATACCAACGCAAGAAAAATTGACGACGTTAGTAAACCCAATCGCATTCTCTGCTCCGACTCCTGAGCTTGTGTTACTTGCAATGGCACCACCGCCACAAATGTGGCAGTTTTCAATTGGGGCATGGGCTTCGCCAGCGAACCCAATGACATGTCCATCAGCACCCGTGCCATTGTGTAATGAGTGCAGTAATGCGCCATTTTCAACAATCAAAGTGATATTGCTACGTCTTATGGTTACACCACCATGATTTGGCCAGTTAGCATCGATACGGTACTTCGCAGTACCCACGCTGGGTATGAGTATGGTGCCCCCCGATTCTGGTAACGCGCTGGCTGCGGCGAGAATAGCATGACGATTCGCCAAAGCACTTTCTTCCTGATTGTCACCCTTCGCACCAAAGCATAGAATATTGGCAACACCATTGAGCTGTAACTCTGCGAATTTATTGTTTGTACAATTGTGATACTTACCCTTATCTTCGTTTTGCTGACTGCCTTGCCGGATAAGGTAATAGGCATGACCACCGTCACCGGCCTGGTAGTATCCTTTTGTAAAAACAGTGTCTCCGGCTTTGAGCGCAGCGCTTGCTCTCATCTCTGCGGTATTATCAAAGGAGAGTACATGCGCAGAAACGTCCGTTGTTTGCGCTGATGCGCTTTTAGAAAGCGTTGCCAGTCCGGCACTGCCTAAGGCCATGCCTGCTAAGCCGAATAGTTGCCTTCTGCTAATCTGGGGATTTCCTTTTTCACTCATATTACTTCTCAGTTTCGTTGTTATTAGATTTTAATTACCATTAATGCGACTTAATTGTGATAGTGACAATTAAGTCGCACCTGTACAGAGGTCGTGATATTTACTCTGTGCAGGTGGAGCTTGCTTTTTATTACTCTCTAACTACATAGGCCCGACTAAGCAGAGCAAATATGCTGCTCTTAGGACACTCAGGCTGGTCTGGCTGGTACCACCTGAATGACAAGATAAAAAGAAAGTCAGCTCTCATATTACAGGCCTAGGTGTTTCTAAGACATAGATTCAGCACCATGAGAGGAGGCGCTTGATTTGGCTTTTTTTCCGTTGAGTAGAATGCCTATCCAGGTATGCCTGACCAATAGCTGGTAACTAACCAAGCCAATTACTAGGGTGGCGGTCACGGAAATGATGAGCTTAAGCAACAATGGCAGCGTGGTATTGCTTAGTGGAAACTGGATGTACATCAGTACCGGTACATGGATGAGGTAAATCCAGTATGACGCGTCGGACATATACTTGTTCAGCTGACTGTATTGATTGAGCCATTTATATCCGGCGAGAAAGGCAACACCGGTCCAGCTAACGATGGCAACCGATTGTGCCAGCACGGCGTAGAGATTGATGTGCTCAGGTGTCATGTCTCCGGTATTCGCTGCCCGTATGATGGTCTCTATGGAGGGGGGAGGGTCCATCAGGTAAAAGTAAGGCAGTAATGACACACAAGCCAGTATCAGTAAAGGCGTAAAGTATCTGGCGTATTGTTCTACCCGGGTATGATGATGATAGAGCCCGGCACCGATCAAAAACAGGATGCCATAAAATCCGAAGGACCAGAGTTGCGGATACAGCTTATCGGGTGCCGGGAATGGCACCAGCTGTTGGTGCATGGCAAACGTGAGCAATAGCGGCAAAGCCACCCCTAAAAACAGGGGGCGGACGACAAAGGCGAGTATAGATTGATAGACCTGAGTATATTTTTGTAATAACCAGATAATGCAGCAGAACTGGGTCAGGTTCCACAGAAACCACAAGTGCATGGTGGAGATGAGCGGTTCTTCGACGGACTGAAAAATGGTAAACAGGCCCGGCTTTTCATGAACTATCTCTGCGCCCCAGTCAAGTGCATGAATTAGTACCAGCATGGTCAGCGGAAAAAATATCACAAAGGGCAAAAAAACGCGTTTGAGGCGATTGCTGATAAAGGCATTACCACCACGTTTACTGATCAGCAATGCGGCGCAAAACCCTGCGATGGCAAAAAACAGCGGCATTCTGAATAGGTGTGACCAGATGGCAAAGTATTCGAAGGCGACATGGTTACTGGGATCGGCGGTAAACCAGATATTGGAAAAGTAGGGGCCATAGGCCAGCGCTGCATGGAACACCACGCCCAACAAAAGTGCCAGGCTGCGCAAGTTATCTATGTAGTGAAAACGAGGGGAAGTGTGCATAACGTTTATCCTTAAAGCTGCGACTGTGAACAGATTAGCATCAAACAGCCTGGGAGAATACTGATCTAGGGACACCGCGTGGCATAAAAAATATGCGCCAGGATGTTTCAAAATTGTCCGGATAGCTAAACTGGCATTTAGGCACCGTTGTGCTTGCAAGATTGAAGTGTGCAGTGTCAGCACAGTCACCTGTTTCGTACTAAAGTTTAGGGGTCCGTTCGTAAAATTGAGATACCTGAATATGCAACAACCTAAGCTGCAGCCATCCATCAACGGCTGCGATAGCTGTTTGATGTCATTGTGCCTAATTCTGGAGGGCCCCCTCGCATGACCGGTTATTTTATTCAGGCTTTTATTTATCTGGCTGCAGCGGTGGTGATGGTGCCACTGGCAAAACGCCTGGGGCTTGGCTCCGTATTGGGTTACCTGATAGCGGGTGTGCTGATTGGCCCTGTGGCAGGTATCGTCGGTAAAGAAACGGTGACAATACAGCATTTTGCTGAGTTCGGCGTGGTGATGATGTTGTTTTTGGTGGGGCTGGAGTTACACCCTCAGATGCTTTGGAAAATGCGTCACAGACTGCTTGGGCTCGGCGGCTTGCAGGTGATTGCAAGTGCTCTTTTGCTTGCTTTCATAGCCTGGCTACTGGGTCAGCCACTTTCCATTGCGGTGGCAATTGGTCTGGTCTTTTCTTTGTCGTCGACAGCCATTGTGCTGCAAACATTGAATGAGAAAGGTCTGACGAAAACCGAGGGCGGGCAAAATGCGTTTTCTGTGTTACTGATGCAGGACATCGCTGTGATACCGATACTGGCATTTATCCCTGTTTTGGCCTTACCTGAGTTAATGAGTGCAGCGCAAGCGCTGCAAACCACAGCGGAACATCATGAAACATTGAGTCTGGTTGCAGGTTTGCCGACCTGGGCCTACGCGGGGGCTATTTTTGCCAGTATCGCCGGTGTGGTTGTGATAGGTCATTATCTGAGTCGTCCCTTGTTCCATTATGTTGCTAACTCCGGGTTACGGGAAATCTTTGTCGCAACCGCGTTGTTACTTGTGATTGGCATCGCGACTTTGATGAGTCTGGTTGGGCTGTCTCCGGCACTGGGGACTTTTCTGGCCGGCGTGGTGCTGGCGAACAGCGAATTCCGTCATGAGCTTGAATCAAATATAGAGCCTTTTAAAGGTCTGTTGCTGGGGCTGTTTTTCATTACGGTGGGGGCAGGGATCAATTTTGCCATACTCTCTGAGCACTTACTTTTGATCCTGAGCCTGACGCTGACCGTGATGCTGGTAAAAGCCGCAGTACTGTGGGGGCTCGCTATGGTGTTTAAAATCCACAATAGCGATCGCTGGTTGTTTGCGCTGAGTTTGTCTCAGGCCGGAGAATTTGGCTTTGTGCTGTTAAGCTACGCACTGCAAAACCATGTCATCCCACCCGAAACAGTGAGCTTGCTGCAGCTGGTTGTGGCGCTGTCTATGTTTCTGACACCGACCTTATTTATTCTCTACGACAAAGTGATTTTACCCCGATATCAACATACGACCAATCAGCAGGGGTATGATGAGATTGATGAACACGGGCAGGTGATCATCGCGGGCATTGGTCGTTTTGGGCAAATTGTTAATCGTTTACTCATCGCCAATGGCGTTCACACGGTGGTGATGGACCTGGATGCAACTCAGGTGGAGTCAATGCGCCGCATTCAGGTCAAGGCTTACTTTGGCGATGCCACACGGCCTGAATTGCTGCATACCGCGGGCATTGAGCAAGCTGCCTTATTGGTTGTTGCCATTGACGACAGAGAAAATGCGAAGGCACTGGTGCAGGCGGTCAAGCATAGCCACCCTGGAGTGACAGTGCTGGCCAGAGCATTTGACCGAGGCCATCACTACGAATTGAAACATGCCGGCGCGGATGTGATTGTCAGTGAAACGTACCATTCGGCGCTCGACCTGGGGGCACAGGCGCTTACCTGTCTGGGCTTTGCGTCAGAGGCTGCGGTGCAGAAAAAACAGGCCTTCTGGGAAACCGAGCAGGCCGCATCAGAGCGGCTCTACGATACCTGGCAACATGGTAGTGATGGCCAGCAATACGACCATGATTTTCGTAAGCTCTTCATCCAGACTGAGGAGGCAATCAAAACAGCCATGCAAGCTGGGCACACCAGTGGACAGAGCAGCGATGACGTCACTAAACAGGGCTAATGAGGATCACCGTATCAATGCTGGTGCAGACAGTGACAGACCTGATATGCTACACGCTTTTAGCGACAACTGAGTACGAAACATGATTGACGATAAAGAATTGATCAGCACACTGGACGAATTGGAAGCGTTTTTACAGCTGGTGGAAAGTGGTGGGTTAGGTCTGAATAACGCAGCAGGTGTTGCGTTGGCGACGAATAATAGTAATGGCCGGCCATTTGTTGCTGTGCTGGATGATAATCATCAGTTGATCCTGGGTCGCTGGGTGACGCAAGAGGTGTTTGATAATGGTAAGGACCTTGTCCGTCAGGGGCCTAAGAAAGCGCACTAATCGTGTGCTGAACAGATGTATCGGGTCATTTTGATTTGTATACATCTGCCACCCTCTGGGCCCACAGTGGGAAACCCCTACACCGGCCAATGCTTTATGCGGATTGGTATAATAAAAAACAAAACTACAATAAAAACAGGAAAGTCAGATGCAGGTTCCTTGTGAAGAGCTAGCCAAAGTTGAACATCGGCTCAATAAACAAAATGCGCTGGGTGCAGCGATTGCTGGTGGATTGTGGGTGTTTCCCATTTTATTTGCCTGGTTTGGTGCTTTTACATTAAACGCAGACTTAGGTCCCTTGATGCTGACCGTCAGTGGTGTGCTGGTCGGCTTAGTGATCCGGTTTCACGGTCGTGGCTATCAGAAAGTATTTGGTGTTATCGCTTTTGTACTGCATACCTGGTTGGTTTTTCTGGCCCTGGCATTGGAACTAATCGTCAGTAACGATACCTGGCTGATGGTATTGGGTATTTTATATGTCACTGGTGTTTGGTCCAGTGTGTACCTGGCGCGTAAAAAGGTACCATTTTCTGAGCACCGGGCCTTTTTTGAGCTCGCGGAAAAACAGCAGCATGCAAGTCGGAAAAAGCTGAAAAACCGTTGGTTCATTGTGTTACCCGTTTTACTGATCACCTCGCTGGCCACTGGCCTGATGGCAATATATGGTGTCACGACAGCAGAGCAGTTATTGATTGCACAGGAGCTAGACGAACAGCAACAACAGCGAGCACTGCGCGCTCAGAAAAACGAAATTGACGTCACACCTCAGGGTCTTAAAGCCCTCTCAACCAGACAAGCGTTGCATTATGCCTACGCCTATTTTAGCGGCTATCGGATAGATGAATATGGCAGAAATAAGGGCCAGTTTGTGCACTCTGAGTTCAAAGCGAAAACCATCCTGAGCCATTTGATGGAGCAAAGGGCTGAACCCCGTGCTTTGTTCATTCTCGGCATCATCAACGGGGGGAGTCAGGGAAGTCAGCAAATTGAGCAGGCGGCAGAGCTTGGTGATGACTATGCTAAGCTGTTTAAAACCATTGAGTTTGGTTGTCGCTATGATAAAAACCAGGCATTGATGCTAATTAACGGCTTGGCTCAGCTGACCGATGAGTCTCCCATCAGCGCAGAAATTGACAGCATTCGCAGCTACGGTTTTGAGCCCGTTTGCGCTGATCTTAATACGGGCAAATTTGAATACAGTTTTATTCGTGAGTATCAACCGAACAGCCGCTAAGATAAGCGGCTGTCTTCCAGATTGAAAAAGGCAACCTGATCGGTCAGCACCCGGGCCTGACTCTCCATGGTTTTGCCCGATTTTGACGTGGTTTCGACCAGGGAGACATTTTGTTGAGTAATGCCATCCATTTGTGCAATGGTAGAGCATACCGCGGCGATACCAGATGCTTGCTCTTTACTGGCATCGTCAATGTTCGAGACCATGTCACTGACTTGCGCAATTGACTGAGTCAACTCATCGAAAGTCGTGCCAGAATCATAAACCAGCTTGCTGCCTTCGGTGACGGCGTCAACACTGTTCTTGATGAGCGCTTTAATTTCTTTGGCTGCGCTGGCACTGCGTTGTGCCAGATTACGCACTTCACTGGCAACCACGGCAAACCCTCTGCCAGCTTCGCCCGCTCTGGCGGCCTCAACCGAGGCATTGAGTGCCAGCAGGTTAGTTTGAAAGGCAATTTCATCAATCACGCCAACGATGTCGGAGATTTTTCGGCTATAGCTTTCAATATTACCAACCGCATTGATGGCATCTTCAATGGTTTGTTTACCACTGAGTGCTTTTTCACGGACAACGGCAGCCCGTTCCGACGCTGTGGTTGCGCTGATCGCATTATTTTTCACCGTCGCTGTAAGTTGCTCCATTGTGGCGGCGGTTTCTTCCAAACTGGCTGCCTGACTTTCTACCCGGCTATTGAGCTCTTCATTATTGGAGGCGATTTGTCGGGCGATATCAAACACCTGAGCGGCCCCGTTATTGATGGTCTGCACCAGCTCGCTGAGCTTGTCGAACAGACCATTCATTGCCTGCGTCAGCACTGAGAAGTCTTCTCCCAGTTCAGCGGTGATCCGGTGGGTTAAATCGCCTTGCTCAAGTGCAAAAATGGCGTTTTTGATATGCTGCACAGCCTGTTTTTGTGCCGTGATATCAGTGGCATATTTCACCACTTTCACGGGACGACCGTGTTGATCCAGAATGGGGTTATAGGTTGCCTGGATCCAGATTTCCTGGCCATTTTTGGCTATTCGCATATACTGCCCTGAGTCAAACTCACCGCGATTGAGCTGCGCCCAGAATTGTTGATATTCGTTGCTTTGCGCCTGCTCCTGGGTGGCAAACATGCGGTGATGCTGGCCTTTTACTTCGTCTAGTGTGTAGCCCATGGTTGCTAAAAACTGGTCATTGGCCCACAGAATGGTGCCGTCCATTTCAAACTCAATGACCGCCTGAGATTTATGAATGGCCTGTACTTGCCCCTCCAGATCCGCTGTGACTTGCTTCTGATGGGTAATATCCATGGCGTATTTAACCACTTTCAGCGGCTTGCCCTCATCATCACGAATCAGGTTATAAGTTGCACTGATCCAGATAGGCTTGGCATGTTTGCCCAGTCGAAAAAATTCACCAGAATGGAAATGGCCATTCTTCAGATCTTGCCAAAACTGCTGATATTCCTCACTTTGAGCATACTTGGGCTCAACAAACAGCCTGTGGTGCTGGCCGATGATTTCCTCTTTGCTATAACCCATGGCACTCAAAAAGTTGTCGTTGGCGTCTAAAATGGTCCCGTCTAAATTGAATTGTATCACCGCCTGAGAGCGATTGATTGCTTCTATCTGCCCCTGTGCTTCAAAAGCTTTTAGTTTGTCTGCGGTAATGTCAGAGGCGAACTTCATGATTTTCCAGAGTCGGCCATTCTCGTCATACAAGGGGGTATAGTGCGCCTGGATCCAGACCGCTGCTCCGCGTTTGTTGACTCGTTTAAACTCTCCTGACTGAAGCTCGCCTCGACCCAGAGCCCGCCAGAATGCCGCATATGCATCGCTGGCTGCGTCTTTTGCGCTGACAAACAGGCGGTGGTGCTGACCCTGGATCTCTTCAAGCTGATAACCCATTACATCAAGAAAATTTTGATTGGCCGTTACTATCGTGCCATCGAGGGTAAACTCAATGACTGCCTGGGCGTTGCGGATCCCATCAATCTGACTATTGAGATTGATTATTGTATGTTTTTGCTTTGAGATATCGCTGGCTAACAATAGGACTTTCGTCGTGCGTTGGTGTGGATCCGGCACCGGAACCAGCTTGGCATGCAGCCAGGCAAATGTTTGTTCCGAGGTTTGCCATTTAAGGTCACACTCAATTGTCTGGCCTTCACAAAGGGCTTCCCAGCAAGTGGCATTGAGCTGTTCATTGACCACAAATTGCTGATAGTGTTGATTAATCAACTGCTGTCTTGTGGCATCCACAAGGGATAAGAAGTGCTCGTTGGCATGCAATACCGTGCCTCGCAGGTCCAGCTCTGCCCAGGATTGTGCGTTTGTTAACGCCTGTGTGGCTGAAGTGGCGTCCACCAAAGGCTGATACTGCGCTGTTACATCCTGGATCACAGCAAAGCTGTGTGACTCATCCAGCGGGCACAATTGTACTGAGACGTGAAACTCTGTGCCCTCGACATTGTGCATGGTGCAGATCTGCGCGCTGCTATGTTGACGTTTTTGCAGTGCATTATGTAACGTCTGGTAGTCGCTGTGACGATTGCACAGTGCTGACAATGTCTTGGGTGGGGCGCTGCTCGAAAAAGCCAGTGCGGTATTAAAAGCCTCGCTAGTGGCGAGAATATTACCGTGCCGGTCGAGCTTTAGCCAAGGTAATGTTTGCGGTAGGGTGATTTGTGGTTCTGTTGTTTTTGTTCTTGAAAAGCCGAAGAGCGCCATATCACATCCTGGTATGTAGTGGATTATCTATACACACTATAGACAAGGAATAACAGCGCACCCAAGTTTGTGCGTGAGATAAGGTTTTATACGGAGCAGCCCATCAACAGGCTGCGCCATACGTAGCAAGATCAGGCGTCGCTTTCGTTAACCAGAATCACTTTACGATGAGGGAAGGGGATCTCTATATTGGCTTCATCGAGGGCTTTTTTCACTTGCTCAGGTACGGAATAAAGCACATCAAAATAATGTGCGCCGTCGCAAAACGGCCTGACTAAAAAGTCCACTGAGCTGTTATTGAGTGACTCCACTTCTACAAATGGGGCCGGATCTGACAAAATATGGGGGTGCGCCTGCAAAACGGATTGGATCACAGCCTTGGCCTCATCTGTGTTTTCATTGTAAGCAACGCCAAAACGCATATCGACACCGCGAATTGCATGATGTGAGTGGTTAACGATTTTACTGCCCCAGATATGACTGTTGGGGATCACGATTTGTTGGTTGTCGAAGGTTTGCAATATGGTCGTAAACATATCAATTTCAGTCACTTTGCCAAATTGTCCTGCTGTGTCGATAAAGTCGTTGACTTTGTAGGGGCGGAAAATTAACAGCATGACGCCCGCCGCGAGGTTGGATAGGGTGCCTTGCAGTGCCAGGCCTACCGCAAGCCCGGCGGCACCGAGCAAAGCAATGATCGAGGCGGTTTGTACACCAAATCGATTGAGCACAGCGATGCCGACAAAGGCCAACACTGTGTACTTGGCAACACTGCCAAAAAATTTAAACAAAGTATCATCGAGCTTGTCATAGCGATTCGCCACAGAGACAACCGCTTTATAAGCTTTGCCCGCCAGCCAGATGCCAATGATCAGTATTAGTAATGCCAGTACCAGGTTGGTTGCCCAGTCAACGGCGACAGGTAAATATTGATTGATATCGATTTTTTCTAAGAAGCTTTCCATACACCTACCTCGGTAAAATAATTGAGAGAGTCACAGAGCGTTTGCAATCATGCGTTTAAAAGCTAGTTGCAGACACGAGATAGTTCAACCTGAAGAGGGTGATCTTGCCAAGATAGTGCGGTAAGCGAATACGGGTGGTCCACAGACCACCGCGTTGAATGTTATCAGAGGAGCCCCTGAGCGATTCCGGCCAACATAAAGGTGACGACCAGCCAGACAATGTGTAACTTGAGGTGTTTTAACAGGTAAAAGCCGACCAGGACCAGGGCAATATCCTGTGCTGAATGCACTGCACTGGTAAAGACGGGTTGATAAAGCGCAGCCACCAGTAATCCAACCACAGCGGCATTGACACCACTCAGCGCGCCTGCCACTGCGGGTCGATTGGCGAGCAGTTGCCAGTTCTTGAGCACGCCCAGTAACAACAAAAAGCCAGGCAAAAACACGGCTAAAGTCGCCACCAGTGCGCCTGTGACAGGGTTTGTTGGCATCAATGCGTAGCCAAGATAAGTGGCAAACGTAAACATTGGACCGGGCACCGCCTGAGCTGCAGCATATCCAGTCAAAAAGGCATCCTGACTGAGGGTGTCGCCGACAATGTTTTGCAGCAGCGGCAGCACCACATGACCGCCGCCAAACACCAGACTGCCAGCCTGATAAAAGTCATTAAACAGGGCCGCTGAGGGACTCAGATGGGCGACAAATGGTAGACCAATAAATAAGCCCGCAAACACCATCAAAGGCAGCCAGCTTGCTTTGAAAGTGGCACTGGGATGCGCCTTTTGGGTATTGCCGCGCAGGTAAAAGACGCCAATCAGGGCTGCCAGCAGCAGCACCGCCATTTGTGTAAAGATACCCGGGAGTAACAGCAGGGCGATGGCCGTAATAACGCACACACTGACCGTGAGGGTGTTTTTACAAAAGTTCTTATACATTCCCCAGGCAGCGTCGGCAACAACCACAATGGCAAGCAGCTTAAGCCCGTGCACCAGGTTTTGAAACACACTGGTGTCGGTCACCTGGCTGGCCATGAGCGCCAGCAGCACCATGATAATGACTGACGGAAGCGTAAAGCCGATGAAGGCCGCGCAGGCACCACTTAGTCCACCGCGTTTGTAGCCCAGAGCGAATCCGACCTGGCTTGATCCGGGGCCGGGCAAAAACTGACTCAGCGCAACCAGCTGAGCATAATCGGCGTCATCCAGCCACTTGCGTTTTTCCACAAAGGTTTGGCGGAAGTAACCTATGTGTGCTGCCGGACCACCAAAGCTTATCCAGCCGAGTAAAAAGAAGGTCTTAAAAATAGCAAACATAATAATGCGCGCTCTGTTATCACAATTGCCGCTAGAGTAAAAAATGACGTAGAATGATTCAAATTAATAGTTTTGATTGTAACTATGAATAATATGGGATTGGGCTGTGAGCTTTAGTGATGTGCCATGGCGACAGGTAGACTTAAACTTACTGGTTGCCTTCGCTTATTTATACCGCTGCCGCAGTGTCAGTATGGCGGCTGAGCAGGGTTGTGTCAGCCAGTCAGCGATGAGCCATGCTCTGGCACGGCTCAGACGTCTTCTGGATGACGAGTTGTTTGAGCGTAAAGGGCATACCATGGAGCCGACAGAGTACGCGCATCAGATAGCGCCTTTAATTGAGCAGCTGCTGGATACGGTGTCGGATGGCTTGCTGCACAAAAAACACTTTGTTCCGGAGCAGTATGAAGGCGTATGTCGCATCGGTCTGACGGATTATGCAGAGCTGAATTTTGCGCCTGTGATATACGACCGTATTCGCACCGCCGCGCCTCATGCACAAGTAAGTTTTGTAAACGTGAATCGTAGTAACTACATGACACTGACCGAACAGGAAAAATTGGATCTGGTCATTGGCAGTATCACTGAACCAGATCAGGCATTTAGCAGTCAGGTTCTGTACACCGAGCGTCACGTTTGTCTGGTGGATCCGGCTGTATTTACCACAGAGCTACCCATGTGCATGACTACTTTTGCACAGACGGAGCATGCCCTGGTGAGTCCGGATGGCCGTTTAACAACTCAGGTCGATCAGTTGCTTGCCATGGCTGGCCTGACACGCCGGGTGACGGTCGCCAGTCGCAACTTCCTGACCATACAGCGCTTGCTCAGCCAACGACGCTTGGTGGCCATTGTACCGCGAAAAATGGCTCAGTTGGCGTGTGAGGATGCCGGGCTGACATACTTTGAGCCGCCGCTGCGTGTGCCGGATTTTGATATTGCAATGTTGTGGTTGAGTAAGCGAACGGGTGATGACAAAAATGCCTGGCTCAGAGCGCTGGTACAGACAGTATTAACTGCACCAGATGATCTGATAGAGCCTTAATGAAGGCTATCAATCGTTGCTATTTCAGTTCGGACTGGGCCCTGGCAAGTTGCCAATAAATGCTCGCTGAACAACCCAGCCGCCACGACAATCTCCGAGGCTTTACTTTGAATGTCACGCAATTGCGTCGACAATTGCTCAACCCTGGTGGCTGATATTGACGTACCAGCTTTACAACTGCGTAGTACTGAGAGACTAATTTTATTGATGTCGCTGGCCTGCTCCAGCACTTTGGAGAGCGCCTTCAGAGCTGGCGTGCTGCTGAGCAAAGACGCAAGCAGTTGATAGTCTGCTTGCCAGGCTATTAGCGTCTCGGTGATGTGTTGCAATGCGTTGCTGTCGCCCTGTCTGAATTGTGTGAGTTGTTGATAGAGCCGGATCAGAGCCGGGCTTTCTACCGGCAGAAAGTCAACTAAGTGTGTTAATGGTGCGTTTTGGTGATACAAGCCTTGCTGATACTTAATATGATGACGTGTGTAGTAGCTGGCTGGTTCAAGCTGCTCCGCAAAGCGCATCAGCAAAGCCAGGTTGTGAGGACTATCGTGTTTGGCCAGTAGTCTTTTGAGCCCCTGTCTGAACTGCTTTTGATGATGCAGGCCGATGGCATCGGCAAAGTCAGAGATGGACAACAATCTGTGGTACATGTTTTCGGAGTCGGTGTGCAGACGTGGAGACCATAGGCGCTCTGCGATAGCAAACAGACGTGGCCAGCTGCGCACATCCAGGTTGTGTTCGGTAACCAGTTCACTCCAGAGGGTTGCTTCTCCACCCAGAATATTACCTTGTGCCTGGGCGCTCATAGCGCTCTGGAAAGGCATATTGGTAAAGTCTGCTTGGGTAAAGTGTGTATCTAACTTTCCCGTTACCGGATAGACAGCGTTGCCGATCAGGATCCGACCAGATAATCCTGATCTCGGGTTCAGTGTGAGTTCCGCACGGGTTGGACCCATCCAGCTATCGATGGTGGCGTTGAGTCGTGATAAGCCCGCTCCGGGCGGGACTAGCCGGCTATCCAGACGGGCTTGTTTAAAGGGACGATCATTGAGTTGTAGGTATACATGACTCAGTGTTTGCTGAGAGGACACCAGCACCAGTTTGCCACGCACGGCACTGCCTTTGAGTCTGGGCATGATGAAGTCCCAGGCCTGAATGACTTCGTTGTCGTTGAGCGGGTGTGTTGTGTGCAGATCGGTATCAAACGGCTCATTGCGATAGTGGTAAGCAGTCGGCTGAGGCTGATCGATGTAAAATCCGGCGGATAACAACGCCGGATACCCTTGTGCGGCAATCTGGCTTAGGCTCGCTTTGCCACGCCAGGACTGGATCATTACATCTTTGTTCAGGGCGGGATGAAATATTTCGTCCCAGCCCATCATTTTTTTGTTATGCCGGCGTAAGATAGCCTGCACTTTGGTGTTGAAATGCGCTTGCAGGTCGGCGGAAGTGTTGAGTTTATGTGTGCGCATATACGCCTGGACCCGCTTGCTGTCTTGCCACTGTTTTGGGTGTACTTCATCGCCGCCAATATGCAAGTAGGGGTCCGGGAAGAGTTCAGCCAGCTCTGCAACGATTGCATCAATGAAGACATACACCTCAGGCTTGCTGGGGTCTAACAAAGGCTCAAATATACCCCAGCCATCTTCCATCTGATAGGGCTTCACCTGTGTCATCAGTTCAGGATAGGCAACCGCAATGGCAGAGGCGTGACCGGGGACATCAAACTCTGGCACCACACGGATCCCAAGGTTGCTGGCGTACTCAACGATGTGTTTGATTTCGGCCTGCGTATAGTACTGGCCATCGGACGCGAGTTGATGCAACTTTGGATAAGCTGCTGAGGCATATCTCCAGCCCTGATCATCAGTCAGGTGCCAGTGAAATACATTCAACTTGGCGGCAGCCATGCCGCGTAGCTGCCGTTCAATCGCCGGAATAGAAAGAAAATGGCGGACGCTGTCGAGCAGCAGTCCACGCCAGGGAAAACGGGGGCTATCGTCTATTTGTAGCAGGGCCAGCTCGCGGCTGTCACGGGCAAAATAGAGTAACTGACTGAGGGTTGCCAGTGCCTGCAGCGCGCCAAAATCAGAGGCGGCACTGATATCAATACCTGTGTGGTTGATACGCAATTGATAGTCTTCATTCTGGTTGAGCTGGGGATATTGACTGGTACCGGTTTGCGGAGTTTGCACAGTGACATTGATGGGGAGTGCTGATCCAGAGGTGACAGACATAACCTGGTAGCCAAAATCAGAGAACTGTTGTTGATAGTAAGTCTTTACAAAGGTACTGCGCTGCGAAGACAGACCGGTGAGCGACAATACCAGCGGACGATCTATCGTAAGCGATTGTCCTGACTGTACCAGTGAAGTGGGCACAGGCATCAAAATGGTTGCATGGTCTTTCGCTCTGGCGATCTCGGCAGATAGCATGAGCAGGCTTAATATAACCCCACACAGCAAAGTCTTGAGTCGAACTATCATAGCGATCATTTCCCTGAAATACCGAACAAAAAGAGGTCTATAAAATCGTGTTTATGGGAACAGTGCAAATGAGAGATTTTCAATCAGGCGGGTAAATGCTCAGATCCAGACTGTAATCCTGCGTAATGTTTTTACGGGTGAACTCAGATTAATATCTGCGAAACGAACAACAGAGCCTGCTATCAAACGATAGCCATGGCACACAGTGAGGTGTGAGATGTGTACCCGAGTATTTAATAATGGTCAGCGTGACTATCTGGCGACGGCCCGTAATATGGATTGGATGTATCCACTCCCAACCAGCTTTTTTGCGTTTGATAAGGGGCTGAGTAAAACCGGTCTGGCGGAATCAGATGGCTGTATGGATGAGGCGCTCAAATGGTGCTCAGCGTATAGCAGCATCGTAGCCATGGTAGGGGATGAACGCAGTGGCTGGGCCGCGTCTGATGGCCTGAACTCAATGGGGTTAGTGGCGAATGTACTGTATGACTCTGGTGCCAGCTATGGTCAGGCATCCTTCCGTGCGCACAAAAAGCAGTTGAGTGTGTTGCGGTGGGTGCAGTATGTGCTGGATAACTTTGTTTTTGTAAAAGAGGTTGTGAAGGCGTTTAGCAAACAGGATATCCTGCTGGTGGGCGCTGCGGTTCCCAACAGCGATGGTAAACCGGCGCAATTACACCTGTCTGTGTCAGATGTCACCGGCAATTCAGCCATTATTGAAGTGGTAGACGGAGAGTTTATTTGTTATGAAAGCAGTGCTTATCAGATAATGACCAATGAGCCGAGCTTTGATAAGCAGTTAAAAATAAATGATTACTGGGCCTGGCAATGGTCCGCGGAAAACAGCAACCCAAGCCACACCATCCCGGGGGGCGCTTTTTCAACGGATCGATTTGAACGCGCAACGTTTTATCTGCACCATATGGACGAGCCCACTAACATTGATGACGCACTGGCTCAGGCCAGAACTGTGGCTGCAAATGCGTCTGTACCGCTGGGTTACAACTTTACGGTCAGTGACAGCCCCAATATCTCTAATACGCTTTGGTCTACTTATGCCAGTCACAGTGAACCGGCTTACTATTTCAGTAATGCCCGGACGCTGAATGTTGTCTGGTTTGATCTGGCGAATGCCGACTTCGAAGCCCCGGTACAAAAACTGGACCTAATCACAGTGTCAAAAAGTGGGGCGGTTGAAAATCATCATTTTGATGGCAAGATTAACGCGCTCATGACTGCGGCAATTGATCCTTACCTGAATCTGGAGCGCCATAGCGACGTGTCCCTTGAGGTCATCTGTTAACCTGGTTCCGCCAGGCGTGAGGGAGCAGCCGGTTTGAGCGCCGGCTGATAGCATGTTTATAGCTCTGCGAAGACTTTGGCACGCAATGCTTCACGAAAATTCTCGACCATCTTATGTTTGTCCTGCTCGGTGTGGCGGTCAAATACGCGGTTGTAGAACACACTGATGCTCACGTCTTCTTGTGGGTAATAATAGCTTCTGGATATATAACCGTTATTGTAGCCACCATGCATGTAGGCTACTTTGCCTGACAACGACGAAAATGTACTGTGCTCTGTTTTGCGCACAATACCAGCCCCATACTCCCGGGTTGTATCCATTGTGCTCAGGTTATTGAGCATTTGTGCTTTAATCGCAGCCGTAAACGGGGCCTGGGTTTTGCCAAAGGCGCTGAAAAATCGGCTGAGGTCTTTGGGTGTACTGACCATACCGCCATCTGCCGCACGATACCCCAGTTTAATGTGTCGATAACTTTTTAGTGTACCATCCTCCAGTTCATAGCCGTGAACCAGCTCCGCGCCCAGAGGTTCCCGCTGATAGTAATAGGTTTCGGTCATGCCCAGTGGTTCGAGTATTTGTTGACGGATTGCAATCGCCAGATCATAGCCCAGTAAGTCATCCAGTATGATCCCGAGTAACAGGTAGTTTGTGTTGGAGTAGTCAAAGCGGCTATCGACCTCAAATTGTGCGGGCTCATCATAAACATAACTCAGCATTTCAGTCACTTGCCAGTCGTGATTGGGCTCTGCTTTTGTCTTATGCCAGAACTGCGGCACACTCAGATAATCCTTCAGGCCGCTGGTATGTCGTAGCAAATGGCGCACTGTGATGGTACCGGTATTAGGAAGTCGGGTAGTAATGTCGTCTGGCAAATAGGTGTTGATACTGTTGTCCAGATCAATTTGCCCCTGTGCTGCCATCAGGTGAGTGAGTGTGGCAACAAAGCTCTTGGTATTACTAGCTATACGGAACAGGTGTTGTGGACTAAGCGGTACCTGAGTGTCCTGATTGGCCAGACCGCTAGTATAGGTTGCGGACCAACCGGGTGTGGCAACATAGACAGATACGCCTGTTAAACCAGCTGCGGCGACCTGGTCAAGCAAACTTTGATAGTCGGTGTTGATATCAAAGCGGATGTTTTCTTTTGTTTCGCTGAGCGACACGGGCATCGCTGCTGATTTTGGATTTGAGGTGTGCGTCACGGTGTTATCACTGCCACATCCAGTAAGTGCCAGACAGGCGGTAGAAAGTATAAAAGAGGAGAGTTTCATAATATTGCCCCTTAGTGCGTTGCCATTTGTTGTTTTAGCCCGGTTATAACAACGCATTCGCAAAAAGGTGTCCTGATCGATAAGGACAAACAAGGAAGGTGGGAAAATAAGAACTGGGTTTTTAGTTAACCGACTGAAAATTAAACTTATTTTTCTGTGGGAGGCGTGAGGCGGGCAACTGTTGAAGATCACAGCCTGCCCGTCTGAGAAAAAGACAGTGGCGATATTATTGCATGAGTTTTATTTCAATCATGCCAATATAGGCGCCTGAGTCACTGTGCACACCGGCAGAAAAGTCGCTGTCCGTGGGGTCACTGGTCAGTAGCATTATCGGTTCGGCCGGGCTGGTAGCTTGATTGGCTGACCCAAAACGTGTGCCACTGTCGCTGCCGGCATCGTAGACCTTCAGTTGGATCGTCTGGCTTTCAAGCCATTGGTTGTCTGTAAACAAGGGCAAGCTTTCCAGGCCGATAAACCAGTCGGGACTGGGGGCAACCATAGACACCACACTGAGCAACGAAAACGCCTGACTCGCTTCAAACGTAAAGGTCACGCTTTTGGCACTGCCTGACACACCCGATTCGTCAATCAGGTAGTTAGAATTCCCGGCATTCTGGATAGCGCTAATCTCCTCTTTAAGCTGAAATTTGGAACCGGTTTCAGCCATGCTTACCATGCCTGCTGACGCCGAGGCATCGGGTTTAAAGATGAAGCCGTCTGCATTGTGTGTCAGGCCGACGAGGGGGGAGAAGTGTGAATTCCCCGGGAAATTGGTGGGAAAGTTGTCGGCTTCCCAGGTTCTGGTAAAGGTAAGCTGATACGTTACCGTATCTTCGGCTTGCGCTGTGTCAGTGGTGTCTGTACTTGTATCTGTGCTCGTGTTGTCGCCTGAACTCCCTGCGTTATTGTCTGACGTATTAGTAGTAGTATTTGTATCGCTTGATGTATCTGTACTTGTTTCATTGCTCGTATTATTGCTGGCGTTGGTTTGGGTTGTGTCACCACCGCCTCCTCCACCGCATGCAGTCAGGGTGAACAGAATTAGGGCGCAAAGTGATGTGTTTGCTGTGCTCATATCAGCCTCGTGTGTGTGAGTCAGGGTCTGATAACAAGACCTGAACACCGTCTGGTCTATTTCATGAGGTGAGTAAAAAATGTGCATTTTAAGCCTGATGCATCGGCACTATAGATGTCTTAAGCAGGCCATATAGTGCGTGTACCGACTTGAGAGATCCTCAACTGTTTTTCCGGCTCAGGTATGTAAAACTCATACGTACATTATGTTATTCAAGGAACTATTATGAAACCTCTGATCTTAACGGCGCTGCTGAGCGGCTCGGCATTGGCTAATCCATTACTGGGTAGCTGGGAGTTTGTTGAAGGGCACTATGCCACGGAAGAGGGCATTGTGTCTGCCAAAGCCCCGGAATTAACCTCAGTGAAGTTAATCACGCCCACGCATCATAGCTATATCACCCAGAGCCAGGGAAAGTTCAAATACGCTGGCGGTGGTACTTATGTGCTGAAGGGAGACAGGTTTATTGAGACCTATGAGTACGGCAACGTCACCT
Organism: Pseudoalteromonas sp. McH1-42; assembly: GCF_022347845.1. Classification (NCBI taxonomy): domain Bacteria; kingdom Pseudomonadati; phylum Pseudomonadota; class Gammaproteobacteria; order Alteromonadales; family Pseudoalteromonadaceae; genus Pseudoalteromonas; species Pseudoalteromonas sp. McH1-42. The sequence goes on from NZ_JAKRFU010000016.1 coordinate 84,360, forward strand.
CTTTGCTGGGCAGGACGATGGCCTTCAGTTATAAAGTGGAAGGCGATTTGTGGCACCATGAGCTGTACGAGAATGGCCAGTTTGTGGAGCGGGAAATCTGGAAGAAAGTGAAGTGACGCTAGCCTCATTAGCGCATCTGGCATTTAATGATGCGTAATTTGCAATAATCAGTTGAGCCCCTAGACTAACAGTAAGTCCATTGTTGTACCGGGGGCGTTATGAAGTGGGTTTTGTTCGTATGTCTGGCGCTGTGGCTCTGCGTCGGGTGGCCAGCCAGCGGCGCAACCGTTCAGGTGGTCACTGAATATCTGTACCCTTATCAAATCAAAAATGAGGACGGCTCGTTAGGCGGTTTTATGACCGAGGTTGTGCATGCTTTGTGCCAGCAGGTGGGCGATGTGCCGGACATTACTGTTATGCCCTGGGCACGGGCCTACCAGATAGCGGTTACGACCGAAAATGTGCTCATTTACTCCATTGTGCATACTCAGGCACGGAGTCCGCTGTTTCACTGGATAGGGGAAGTGCAAACGGACCCAATTTATTTATGGGGTCTGAAGCGTCGCTTTCCCGTGCAATCAGACGCTCTGATGTTGCTTAAACAGCACCGGGTGGCTGTATTGCGGGGGTCTAATGTTGCCCACTACCTGGCAAAACAGCAGTTCTCAAATCTCAAACCGCTCAGTTACGAAGAGCAATTGCTACAAATGCTGGAAAAAGATCGTCTGGATCTGGTGGTGGGCACCGAAGAAACCATCTGGCAGCGAGCGAATAAGGCGGGTATGGACTTTAATACCCTAAACAAGGTTGCGGAGTTGACAGAGCTTAATACCAATCTCAGTATTGCTTTTAATATTGACTCCGACCCCAAACTGGTGGCCCGCTATCGGGATGGCTTTGCTGCGATCAGCAGTAACGGCAAGCTGGCAGGCATACAGCAAAAGTGGTTTAAGTATGTGCAGGTCGCAAAACAATGAGTTGACCCGGCACGTCTGCCGGGCCTCCGTTAAGTTTATTTCAGTGTTTCGCCCAAAGAGACGGGCGCACTGGTCTGGGCTTTGATCGCATCGAGAACACTAACCAGTGTGGCATGTTGGCTGTCAGGGTGTGCTCGCAAACTGATGCTGGTGATATCCCCTTCTGCGCCGAGACGGGCGATGTTAATACTGACACTGTCGAGGTCGATTTGCCGATTGTTCAGGTAGATTTGATTCTTAGCATCGATTGAAAATACCGGCGTCAGGCTGGGCACCACAGAGGTGACCGCTTGATCCGTCCGGTTGAGCGGCAGGGCGCTTTCTCTGACAAAACTGGCGGTGACAATAAAGAAAATCAGCAGGATAAATACGATATCCAGCATGGGGTTCATGTCTACGGTGACGTCAGAAGGAGTACGTTGATGTGCAGTTTTTACCATAATTACAGGTCCTTTTTTGTTGTTTCTCTTTCAGCGTAGACCCCGGTTGTTAGTTTTGATTTAATGTACCGTTAATGTTTACAAACTTTTACTTTGCTCAAGGGCAGTGGTTGCAAGGCTGAATACGGACTGCCGTGTCGTTGTACATAGGAGCCTATGGCGCTGGGCTATGACCACAGTGATATTTGGGGGAACTGGAAACCAGCCAGCTGCATAAGTCGGCTGCAGTTGCTTGTTTCATGTCGCTGGTGAGTGATGCTGGCGGGCGTTGCAGGCAGCCGGCTGCTCACGAGCCGACTGTATTAAACTTTTTAGTTAGCGCTTTTTCTTCTTGCCCTGAACAGCTTTAAAGCGCGGGTTATCCTTGCAGATCACATACACACGACCACGACGCTTAACTACCTGACAGCCTGGACGAGACTTGGCACTTTTTAGCGAGCTGAGTACTTTCATGGTGATTATCCTTTTTTACCAGCCAGATTCTTAAAGCGGCGGTTAAACTGTGCAACACGGCCATCACTGGCAACCAGTTTTTGTTTACCTGTGTAGAAAGGGTGAGACTCGCTCGACACATCGATAGGCACATAAGGATAAGTCACTCCATCTACTTCTACTGTGCGGTCGGTTTTGATAGTAGAACCAACAATGAAATACTTGTCTACAGAGGTATCGTGAAAGGCAACTAAGTGGTAATCAGGGTGGATATCTGGCTTCATTTTCTTCTCCAATAATTCAGTGCGTGTGTTATATCATAACAAAACTGTAATGAAAATAGTAAATGAAAATAATTCGCAATCGTGTCTTTGTGGTTGGGCCAAATGAGAGTGAGTGTGGCGGCTTTAATGGATAAGCTGCCACCACTTAAAAGAACTATGATTGTTAGCGAGTGAGCTTACGGGCACGGAAATTACGGCCTTTCATTTTCCCTTCACTGATCATTTTGACTGCCTGATTGGCGTACTTGCGTTCTACCGCAACATAGGAGGACATGGCGGTGACTTTGATTTTACCGATTTGATCGCCTTGTAAGGTCTGATTGGCAGTCAGTGCCCCAAGAATGTCGCCCGGGCGTAACTTGGCTTTTTTGCCGCCATCAATTTGTATCGTGACCATAGGCGCGCGATTAATCTGAGCTGAGAGTACCTGCTCGCCCGGCAGTGCAGTGGGTTCAATTCGCAAGTCTAGGTAGTCTTCTAGCATATTCACTTTGTGTGATTCTTTGTAGCTCATCAGCGAGCAGGCTACCCCGGTTTTTCCGGCGCGACCTGTACGGCCAATGCGATGTACATGGACCTCAGGGTCGTGGGCAATGTGGTAGTTAATGACCATGTCGACATGGTCCACATCTATGCCTCGAGCTGCAACATCGGTCGCAACGAGCACAGTTAAGCTGCGGTTAGCAAAGCGTACCAGGGTTTTATCCCGATCTTTCTGATCCAGGTCACCATGCAGGGCTGCACAGTCAAAACCATAGTTTTGAAGCATCTCGCTGATGTCCTGACACTGGGCCTTGGTATTACAAAATACCACCGCAGCATTAGGTTGAAACTGTCGTAACAGCTTATGCAGTGCGGTGTCACGCTCGGCGTTGTCGGCCACCTCATAGAAATGCTGCTCTATGGTACTGTGGTCATGTTGCGCGATCACTTCAACCTTAACCGGGTCACGCATAATATGGCCAACCAGCTGTTCTATTTTCGCCGGGTAAGTGGCACTAAATAACAAATTCTGGCGCTGCTGTGGGCAGTGTGACACGATACAATCCAAGGCTTCTTCAAAGCCCATTTCCAGCATGCGATCCGCTTCGTCCAGCACAAAGGTATTGACCTCATCTAAACTCAGGCGACCTTTGCGCAAATGCTCTTCAATACGTCCGGGTGTGCCAACCACAATGTGCGCGCCGTGCTCCAGAGAGCCTATTTGTGGTCCCATTGGGGCGCCGCCGCACAAGGTCAACACTTTAATATTATGAATGGCTCGTGCCAGTTTACGGATCTCCACAGCGACCTGATCCGCCAGCTCCCGGGTAGGACAAACAACCAGCGCCTGCACCCGAAAGCGCTTAACCTTGAGATTATGAAGCAGGCCAAGGGCAAATGCTGCGGTTTTTCCCGAGCCGGTTTTGCCCTGACCGATGACGTCTTTCCCGGCCAGGATCTGTGGCAGTGTATGAGCCTGGATGTCGGTCATGGTGTGATAACCCAGAGAGGTCAGGTTTTCTTGCAAAGCAGGGGACAAATTGATGCTGGAAAATGGCGTGGAGGTGCTCATAGCTGGTTTCTTTTTGGTTGAAAGGGTAAGTATAACATGCCACGGAAGCAGACTACCCGATGGTATGTCTTGCCCGGTGGCATCGTGTTTTGCTGCAAAGTTAGCGTGTTAAACGTTTTACTTCGCTCCGCTAGTCGGGTTGGACTTTTTCTGTGCAGCCGGTTTGTGACTCGCCGGTTTATTCTGGCTGTTAGCTGGGCGCCTTCTGCGACGTTTTGGCGCGCCTTGTTTGTCATTGCCAGCGTCCGATTTTTGGTTGCTTTTTGGTTTGTTGGCCTGGCCGTTCTGCCCACCTTGCTGAGCCGTATTGGTTTTCGGCTTCTTGGGCTTTTTAGGTTTTTTGGGTTTAATGGGGCGTGTGTCTAACTTTGACTCTGGTACCGGGTTTTGTGGCTCAAAGCCCGGTTCAACAACCCGTGGGATCAGTTGTTGGATCAGTCTCTCAATGCCAAACAGGTCACTGGCGACGTCTTCGCTGACAAAGGAAACGGCTTCACCTGTCGCGCCTGCACGGCCTGTACGACCAATACGATGCACGTAATCTTCATACACATTTGGCAAGTCAAAGTTGACAACATGTGGCAGCTCCTGGATATCCAGGCCTCGCGCGACGATGTCGGTGGCCACCAGCACACGCAACTCGCTACTTTTAAAGCCCGCAAGTGCTTTCATACGCGCACTCTGGCTCTTGTTACCATGAATGGCTGCCGCGTTAATTTTGCTTTTCTCCAGATCCCGTACCAGGCGATTGGCCCCATGTTTGGTGCGCGTAAAGACCAGTACCTGTTGCCAGTCATGGGTCGTCAGCAGGTGTTTAAGCAGTGCTGTACGGCGACTTTTATCAACCGGGTACACCCATTGGGTTACGCTTTTGGCGGTGCTGTTTGCTGGTGCCACGGATATCTCAACCGGATCCTGGATCAGGCCTTTTGCCAGATTGCGGATCTCATCAGAAAAGGTGGCTGAAAACAGCAGGTTCTGGCGACGCTGTGGCAGTAGTTTGATCAGGCGTTTGATATCATGAATAAATCCCATATCCAGCATTCTGTCAGCTTCGTCGAGTACAAACATCTCCAGTTGATCAAATTTCACAGCATTTTGCTGGTACAAATCGAGCAGTCTGCCAGGCGTTGCAACCAGCACGTCGGCGCCTTTGCGCAATTTCATCATTTGAGGGTTGATTTTGACCCCGCCATAGACAACCTGACAAGATAAGGTCAGATGTTTGCTGTACAGCTCAACACTTTGCCAGACCTGATCGGCCAGCTCGCGTGTGGGTGTCAGGATTAAAGCTCTGACCTGATTGGCCTGGACCTTTGGTTTTTTACTGAGTAGTTCCAGCATTGGCAGGGTAAAACCTGCGGTTTTACCTGTGCCGGTCTGGGCTGCCGCCATGATGTCTCGCCCTTGCAGGATAGCGGGGATCGCTTGCTCCTGAATGGGGGTTGGCGTTGAGTAGCCCTGATCGGCTACGGCTTGATTGATTTCTGGAGATAAGCCGAGACTGCTGAAGCTCATGATTGTGTACTCTGAAGAATGCGGGCCGGAAGAGTACAAGATTTACCCCAACATAGCAATTTTTGTCACCTTTTGATATTTGCCAGGGCCGTTATTGCGGGCGACGGTGAGCTGGCAGAGAGTCAGCCGGGTTGCTCACTGAGCAGCTCTGCAACCGGGATCTGATAAAAGCGTGCCAGGTCACCAGCGGTGCGATAATAGACGCGACTGCCACATTCGGCACGTTTCAGTGTGGCAATAGACACACACAAAGCCTGATCCTGGCAAGCACAGGCCAATTTTTCCTGACTCAGGCCCAGGCTTTTTCTAAGTTCCTTGAGCCGATGACAATTGAGTTTCACTCTGCCGTCCATTGAGATGCTCCTGACTGAATTTGGGATCAAAGGCTAGCAGCCATTGGAGCCTTTTGCCACATACCATTAACACTTCAGGTGTTCAGATTATGCTACAGGCTGTCAGCTTTTTTTCACCCTAATGGCTTAGGTTTCAAGGTTGGGTAACTGATACCAAACTGATACTGAACTGATACCACAAAGCGGTTCATTCGCATCTACACTGAGGGCCAGTTGAATAAGCCCCGCATGGTGCGGGATTACTGGAAATAATAAGGAAACTATTATGTCTCAAACAGTTCATAACCTGGGCGCCTATGGTGCAGTTGTACTGGCGAAAGATTTCAGCAAAGACTTTATCAATGCGTTTGAGCACATCAATCAGCGTGACGGTGTTAAAATCACCCCATTGGCTGGTCAGTCGCAATTGGTGAATGGCACTAACTATGCGTTTTATTGTTTGGTTGAGCCGGTTGTTGCACCGGGTGTGGCAAAAGTAAACAAGCTTGAAGTTATCGTGATCCATGCGCTGGATGACAAGTACACAGAAACGGCAGAGCGCGTATTAAGCCGCCCTGTACTTGTGCCACCTATTGGTTCATTCGACGGTGTTGCACTGCGTGATGATTTCACTGAGGCTGAGCAAGCGGCTGCAGAGCAGATAGAGTCGCTGGTTGGCGTACATTATGACATCCTGGCTGCACAGCAACAGGTTGTTGCAGGTCTGAACTTTGTCTTTTACTCAGTCGTTAAGCCAGCGACACGCAATGGCCAGGCGTTCTTCGCAGAGATTGAAGCACACCGCAACCTGGAAGGTCGACTAGAGAATTTTAACCTTATCCCGGTTAAGCCATAACCGATACACTTTTTGGCAACGTTGATAATGGGCCGTTCAGACTGAGTCTGAGCGGCTTTTTTATGTGTTGCTTTGCTTGAACGGGTGATTGGAACTGGATTTGTACACAGGTTGTCTTGTGCAATGTGTAAATATTCCAGGCTACAGATGGATTATGGCGGTTCCGTCCCGAGTGTGTTTGTGATTGCTTGCTATACTGAGTGAAAACACCACAAGGACACTGACAATGCACGTGATTCTGTTATTAGCGACGTTATTCTTTACTGCCACGGCCTTAGCCAATGAAAAACAAGCCCCGCCGCTTAATCCCGCATATAAGGGGGAGCATGGGATGGCATTGATGAACAGAGGCTCCCGTATTTACGCCACGAACTTTCCATCATACAGCTTACCTAACGACATACATGTGGTATATCGTTTGGAAAATCCGGATGTGGCTTTTTTAAGCCTGGTTCGTGACTCAAAACTCATCACCATTAAGCCAGAGCCGTTTAATTTACAGCGACTTGAGCGCGGCGAAGAAGTGACGATTATGGCCGATGTATACGAGGGCCATTATGCCCGTGGGGGTCGTTTGGTGTATCCCGAGCGACAACTGGTACTGAGTGATAAACTATTTGCCCGCAAGCTCAGTAAACTGGAACCTGCTTCACAATGGCATGAATATGACGTCATAGAAATCAATAAAACGGAGCGGATATATGTGCATAAGATCCAGCAAAAGCCCAGTTTCAATCATCTGATCTTCGTTGATTTAACTGGCGCCTGTTTGCAAAAATTCCGCGCCTCCAAGCGGGTGCCCAGCGAGGGAGAGTTAACCTACAAGTTCATTAATTGCGGTACGTTGAAGCCGCTTTTCTATGATGCAGAGAGTTATATGTAAGGCTTAACCGGACGAGTTAATGTGATTTTATACCTATTTGCTCCTTCAAATTGAACAGGTATTAAGCGAAATTGGTATTATAAAAGGGCTGCGATGTGCAGCCCTTTTGGTTGGGGGTTAAAGTGAATTACCGTTTTTGTCTATGGCATCAAATTGATGGCCATCAGGCCCACCATCCCGAGGGGGAACGAGGACTTCTATGGCATTACTGCCAGCCACTGCATTCGGATCGGTCAGTGAGCGTAGGAAAGTTGCCAGATAATGAATTTCATCACTGGTGAAGTGTTTGATGATTGCTTCGTCGCCGCGGTCGGAGATGGCCCGGTTCTGAGCATTCAGTGTGAGTACAAAGTCTTCGCCTCCGCCAACAATCTGGCGGCATTGGTCTGTCGTCAGGTGCTGAAATTGAGGTAACTGACAGGTTTCTACATTGTGATAGAAGCTTTCCAGAGAGCCGGTTACATCATTATAGTGTTCAATAACGCGTTCCAGTGTCTGGAAGACTCCTTTGTCACCATAAGGGGCAGTGATCCCGACGTTCAGCAGACTGGGCATCCGGAACTGGTTTTTAGCGTTGCCATCTGCCACGGCGTTCGGGCCAATTTGCGGGTAGAGAGGACCGCGGGTTTTTTCGGGTGTAAACATCACGCCATCGTGGCAGTTTGCACAGCCTGCGGAGGTGTAAAACAGCAAGGCACCGCGTTTCTCGGTATTATTTAGACCGGCCAGATCGCCTTCTATGTAATTGAAGAAAGGGTTGTCGATAAACAGGAACGAGGCCTGATAGGCGGCAAGGGCTCTGGCGATGCGCAAAAAGTTAACCTGTTCATCACCATAGGCTGCTGAAAAATGGCTTTTCCATTCATCGGATAAGCGAGAGGCGATAAATTCACGGTAGACTTGCGGCGATTCAAAACTGCTTGGATCGCCCATTTCAGCGGCGGCTGTCACCGGGAAATGTGCCTGTGCCATGAGCAAACGCAATGGGTCGGTATTCGCAACCTGACTATTCATCAGTCGGGTAACTTCATCTTCGGGTGTCATAATCGGCGCGGTTGATACCAGGCCAACTTCGCTTTCCCGGTTGCTCTGGCGTAATTTAACGCGTTGGTCCCAGAACATGCTGTTGACCCATAAGGCGGTGTTACAGATCTGGGGCGAACTGCGCCCAACTGAAGGGATTATACTCCCATCGGTACGCCCCAGTCCCATCACGTCCGGGTTTTCGGCATTGACGCCAATAGATAAAGACAAGCCGTCACTGCCGCAGCCTTGTGCCGGGTGGTGGCATGAAGCGCAGGAGGTATCGTAATCCTGACTCAGTGCTTTACTGAAAAACAGCCTTTTGCCCAGGGCAATTAATTGCGGATCTTCCTGGCGACGATAGCGTGCAACATACGCCTGCATATCTTCCAGTCCCTGCTGCAACTCATAGTGCGCAATGACTTTATCCATACAAGTGTCCAGTTGGTCATCGGGGACGGCATTGAGATCATTGGTGCCGCACAAATCGACCAGGCGAGCAATGCCAATATTGATCACTGAGCCATTACGCATGCCATCATTGCTGTCGGTCGACAGAGTGGTCACTGTTTCGGTGTTTGAAGGATCGCTGATGAGCTTGTTTTTGTCTCTGCCTTTGGCAAAAGCCTGAACAAAGTAGCTGTATTCAGTGCCTGCCATTGCACTGTTATCCTGATAAAAGGTTAGTGTGGTGCGGGCAATACGTTTGCCATCACGATAAATGCGATAGCCTTTAATGTTGCTGGTGTCTTCGGGGGCTTGCCAGGTCAGTGCAACCTGATTACTGCTGTGCACTTTTGCGGTTAACTGCTGTGGCGTGGGCAGTGTGTTGGTGTCCGCTTGTGCCAGTGCAGAGCATAAGCACAAGGGCAGCAACCATCGCCAAAATTGTCTTGATTTCATGGATAGGTTCCTTAACAGCCAAACCTGGTTGGGTAGCGCTCCGGTATAGCTGTACATATAACGTAATTGAGAGTGTGAATAGCTTTCCTCACGTGCGATCAGAAAAGTCATTATTGTGTGGAATAAAAAATTGTCATTCCAACATTAGTGTAGGAATGAAATAAGGAAAAAATGTGTAGTTATTCTGTTTTTAACCATCCTTTTTTCTGTTTTTTTGTCAGTTTTTACTAGAGTATTTATTCAAAGGTGGGTGATGCGCAGCAAAGATAAACAGTAATGAGACCAGGTAATTAGTCTGGCTCATTGTAAACAATAGCTAGTTAATACGATTACCCGGTTCAGAAGGGAGAAGCATTCTTAAGTGATGGCACTTCGGGCCAGTTATGGTGAATGTGCGGATGAAGTTAAGCGTCGCATTGTGCGGCAATCACAGAGGCTGTTGTGTGGGTAACTGACACACTTTGTGTGCCAGTTACTGTTTAGCAGGTTATCAATAGACGTAATTGGCAAATGAACACATGTCGCCGGTACAAGTTACGCCAGAGTCGAGTGTAAAGTAGTACACTTGTTCAATTGAACTGACATCGATGTGTGACAATGCATTGTAGTGCAAATTGAGGTAGTTTATTTGGCTGTTATTTGTTAAATCGAGTGACGTGATCTGGTTACTTGCCAAGTTTAGCTCAGTCAGCGCACTGTTATCCGATGTATCTAGCTCCGTTAGTTGATTACTTTCTGCCAGTAAGTACTCTAATGCGGCACTATTGGCGAGGTTTAGCTGAGCGATATTGTTGTTTCTTGCATCAACATAAGTGAGCTCGGCTTGACCAGATATATCTAACTTACTGAGTTGGTTACCGTAGACTGACAAGCTCTTCAAAGCTGAGTTGGATGCGAGGTCAAGCTGCGCCAACTGGTTGTAGTTTACATTCACTGACGAGAGTCTTGTGCTTGCCGTGGTATCCAGGTGCGTCAACAGGTTGTTGTCTAATTCCAGCGTAACAAGAGATGGGGCCGCCGTTAGGTTGAGCTCTGTCAGCTGGTTGTATGTTGCCCGTAGCTCAGTAAGAGAATCCTGACTGCCCACAATCAGAGAAGACAGTTGATTGTTTTCCACATTCAGGGAAGTAAGAGCTGGGTTGTTGCTCAGGTTCAATTTAGTGAGTTGATTTGAATTTGTATCTAAAGTCTCTAGTGCTGAGGCAGCAGATAGTTCCAGCTCTGTCAACTGGTTGTAAGCAAGCCTGAGTGTTTTGAGCGCAGCGATACCGGATAGGCTAACTGAATTGAGCAGGTTGTCACTGGCATTGAGATAAGCCAGAGAAGGCGCATTGGTGATTTTCAAAGTATCCAGTGGATTGCTGCTCAGATATACCGATTCTAGCAGGGGCAGATCTGCAATATGCAATGACGTCAGTTGGTTGCCATCAGCATCAAGGTGATTAAGCACAGTGTTGCTGGCAATGTTCAATTGCGTAAGATGATTATAAGGCAAATTCACAAACTCTAGTTGTGTGTTGGCAGATAAGTCGATGTGGGCCAGTGCATTGCTGCTTACTGATAGGCTAGTTAACTCTGTGTTGTTGGAGATATCCAGTTGTTCCAGTGCATTGAAATCGGCTGAGAGGTAAGACAGTTTGGCATTGTGTGAGAGATCAAGGCTGGTAAGCGGTGTCGACCAGATTGACAGACGCTCAAGTGCCGGTGTTTTAGACAGGTCAAGACTGTTAAGGGGCAAACTGTTAATGTCGAGGTCAATGAGCTTAGGATGAGCGGATAAATCCAAGTTGCTTATTGGCATAGAGCTCAGTTTCAGGTCTTCTAGTTGTTTTAACTCAGAGAGTGTCAGGTCGTTCAGATGAGCACTGTTTACTCTGAGTTCTTTTAAATTGGGAGTGGCAGAAACATCCAGCTGAGTTAGCTGCGTGGCAGACACTGACAGGTACTTCAGCTGTGCGTTATTGGATAAATCGAGCATGGTGATCTGCTCACTTGAAACTGACAACTTCTCAAGTAATGGGTTATTACGAATATTTAGGTTTTGTATGCCCCACGCCAGGACAGCCAACTCTGTCAGCGAGGTGTTTTTAGAGAGGTCCAGCGCAGTGAGTCGAGAGTTGTATATTTGCAGTGTTTGCAGCGCTGTGTTTTTGCTTACGTCCAGCTCAATAAGCGCATCGCTTTCGATTTGCAATCTGGTGAGCTTGGTGTTTTTGGAAACATCTAACTGTTGCAAACTATATGCGAATACCGTGAGTTCCTCCAGGTCCGTATTTTGGTCTAGTGTAATGGTTTTCAGCTGAGCGCCTGATGCAGACAGCTTTGTGAGGGCTTTGAAGTTTGAAAAATCCAACTCGGTAAACTCATCACCAGACACCGCCAGCTCAGTCAGTGAATTATTCACTGGAAAGTTCAGTTGCGTTAGCTGGTTGTTCGACAAGTGAAGCGCCCCAAGCATTGGGTTGCGAGAGATATCCAACACACTTAGCTGATTGTTTTGTACGTTGAGCTCTGTGAGGTTAGGCAGTCCTGACAAGTCCAGGGTGGAGAGATTGTTGGATGCCAGATTTAAAATGGTCAGAGCTGGGTTGTTGGACAGGTCAATTGTGGTTAACGCATTACCGGACAGATCGACACTTGTCAGGACGCTATTCTTGCTGAGATCAAGTTGGGTAAGTTGATTGTCGGATATCCACAAATATTCCAGCTGTGTCGCATCAGTGAGATCCAGACTGGTTATCCGGTTGCTAATCATTTCCAGATTTCTCAATTGCGATGCGTTTGCTAAGTTCAGGCTACTCAGCGGGGTGTCGTAGAGATACACACTAGAGAGTGCTGAATTGTGTGATAGATCCAGCGCTGTGATTGCCAGGTTACTAATCCAAAGGTGAACAAGCTTGGTCTTGTCAGAGAGATCCAGAGTGGTTAGTGGCGTATTGTTAAGACTCAGACCTTCTAGGTTTAGGTTAGTGCTGAGATCAAGATCGGATAGCACCTGACTGCTTATTCCCAGAGAGACTAAGTCAGGGTTGTTGGACACATCCAGCGTTTCTAATTGAGCAGCGTTTACGGATAAGGAATAGAGCTGCTTATTTTGTGTGATATCCAGGGTTGTAAGTCGTCCACTGTCTATTCTCAGGTCTAGAAGAGCGATATTTTTGGATACATCCAAAGACTGGACCTGGCTGTCATTCACGTACAGGTGCGCGAGTTTCGTGTTGTTTGATACATCAAGTGCCGTAAGCTGTGCGCTTGAAATCGTCAATGAGCTTAGCTCCAGGTTTTCTGAGACGTCCAGGTTTACCAGGTTTTGACCGTACAGGTCTAGAGATTGGAGCTTTCTAAAGTGCTTGATGGGGTCTGCGTTACTGACAGGTTGATCACAGTACAAATAAGTGACTTCGTCAGCGTACTGATAGTCACCATGGTTGGCCAAGCACTGTGCCAATGCTGGGTCTAGATCCAGTTCACTGATAGCTATACGAGGTTTAAATTCAATATCAACAGTACAGGCTGCCTGCATGTTTTCAATGATATACTGATTACCAGTCAGTGTGCCGCCACACCCTGTCGCAGAGTCCGTGTAATAGCCCTCGCCGGGTTCTAATACTAAATGAACAGTGCCTCCTTTGGGCACTTCTCGCGTTGCAGGCGTAGCGCTACCGGAGCCGGTAATATTGGTGTTCAGGGTAAAGGTTTCGATTGAAGCAGATTGACTTGTATCATTCGTGTTGTCACTGCTACCGCCACAGCCACTCAAAAAAAGAGAGAGCAGAGCTGCCGCAGGGAAAATAGATCTGTGTGTCACTTGGGTACTCCAGAGGCTTTATTGTTAGATTGCCGTATTGCAGCGACCTATAGGGCGCTGTATTGGCATTGTTTTCGCCTATTGTAATCCTGTACCTGAAAAAACTATATAGTAAATGTAGTAAAATATGAAACTATTATTAGATCCCTTGTTAACACTGGGAGTTTCAGTGTTGCCGCATGCTTTTATTATTTCAATTGCTAGTTCAGCCTGTGTAGCAAATTTCGCAGCTGAGATATTGTATGTTGGCTGAAAACCCGAATGCCATTGCGGGTCAATAATGCTGCCGTTACGCCTGAACCATTGATTTTGACGCCACTAAATGTGCCATTATAGATTTTTGCACTGCCACAGGAAGGGCTTCCTTGTGCCAGCACGGCATATTTGATTTGTTGTTGCTGGCACAGTGCCAATGCGTTTTCTGCGCCTTCAATAAATGCTGCAGTGACGTCAGTGCCATCTTTCTCAATTACCCTGGTCGCGCCGTTGAGCACATCCAGACCTTGTCCTGCTGTGATTTCAGCCGGGGCTCTGGGTGTGGGTAACCCCGCTGATACTTCAGGGCAAAGCGCAACCAGTGTCATATTTGATTGAAGCCAGTGTAAATCAGCATCGGGGATCGACAAACAGCTGGCATTGTAGCGAACTTTGTTGCCAAGCAAGCAGGCACTTACAAGCACTTTTTCCAACAGTAACTCCTTTCTAAACAGCCCAAGTCTGGGTAATTGACTGAGGTGGCCAGTCTTATATTCGGTATGACCTTTAGCCATAGCTAATCGGAACTAAGCTTTTAGGCCATTACCTCTGAGTTAGGGGTGTACACTGGCACCGCCAAATTGTTCTGCCAGGTAATTGATTATCTCCACAGGATCAGTAATCGTATGGTGCTTGTTTAAAATAAGAACAGGCAGCCACTGGTTGTCTTCACCTAAAAGTGCAACAACTTCACTGCGAGGTTTTGCAAAGCCGATACGACGAACATCAACAGCCTCTAGCCAATGTGGGTTGGCCGATAACGCCCCTTCTATTAATGCGCAATGTGAACAAATCCACATTTTTCCGGGACCGTCTTCGAACGGCATTTTCAGAACAAATAATTTTGGTTTCATGGGCTGCGCCACACTCGCACAATTGATTGGTTAGTCAATCCTAACATACTGAAAGGACGTCTAAAATAGACTTTTAGTAAACACTGAGAGCGTTTATATATTCAGCACTGTTATGGAGGTGGGGTCGGTGCTTGTTTTCAAATAAAAGCATCTGGAGAGTGGTAATTTAGCAGTCTAATCGGTGATGTAGAGGTTACTTATTAGTTTGCTTAGTTACCGCCACCACCATTCGTGTTCTTATTATTCACTTCAATACGCATGCTGGTTTTATTTCAGGAGCAAGGCGCGTCGAGCAGATAGATGGCGGAGCGCCAGGGGCTTTTTAGAAAAGAGAAATGTTTGCCTGTCGCACGCAAAGCTTCAGTGTAAGTGTTTTGGTAAAGCGTAGGGGCTTTTACCGAGTGGGACTTCTAACCTGTTGCTGTTCTTTTTTGGCTCTGAACCTATCATTTCGTCGTAAGCACTTTCGTGTCTGAGCGCTATTTCATGGATATCAAATTGTTCAAAGTATTCCCGCATCTCTGTTAAATTCCGGGTTAATAACGTTGTTTTTTCATTTTGCCAGACGATGTGCTCTTCGCCGTTTATGATGACTATTGCCTGGTACAGCGCCTGATCAAGCGAGTTAATGACCAGCTTATCAATTTTTTTTGTTGCCAAGTCTCTATAGAATACCTTCATGTCTTCGTCACCGTATATGAATGTCTGATTTTGTGCCTGAGTAATGGCTCAGTTCCGGTTACTCTCAGCGATATAGCCAAGCTTGTCGTGCAGGCTAGGAGTATTGAATCAGGGTCGCTTGTTTACGCAATTTACGAATACCAATTTCACTTACTATCTGTTCAATTTGAAGGAGCAAATATGACGCTAACGATGCTAAAAACTTCTTATTGAGAACAACTAAGTAGCAAGATTTTTGCCTAGTTATTGACGATGTTTTATCGCCTCAAAATGGCGCACTTAAGTAAGCAAATGGGTATAACAAAAGGCTGTACGAGCGTTACAAAGACTAAGATCAGCTCTTGGGACTTTTATTGGCTGTAAGGCGCCAGTTACGCTTCTTTGGCAGATATTTTGATATTATTTTTCAGGAGGAACGGGCCTCATGAACAAACTTTGTACGGCTTGTATTGTCATCACCTTTACTTTTTTAAGTGCTTGTTCACTTAATCATAATTCGTCACCTTCACAGAAATTAATCGCAACGGAAGGAGGATGGCAGCTCACTCGACCGCTGGTTAATTTGTATGACTATGAACTCGTTGATGTAAGAAGTGGTAAGCCCGTGGTGGTCGATCTCAGTCTCAGTAATGGTGGGCTTCTTGAATATGATGTTGTCTTTATTGGAGAAAACCATGGTCATCCCGGTAATCACCTGGCACAAGCTGTGATTTACCAACGCATGCTGGACAGCGGTGAAAAAGTGATTTTATCGATGGAGCAATTTGAACGTGATGTACAACCAATTGTTGATGACTACCTGAGTGGCAAGATAGGTGAGTGGTCTCTTCGTCATTTTGCGCGCGCCTGGGAAAACTATAAAAGCAGTTATCGTCCAGTGGTAGAAATGGCAAAACAACGAGGCTTGCCAGTCATTGCTGCCAATGCGCCAAAAGACATCGTTGTGTGTACCGGTAGAGAGGGTCTCAGTGTGCTGGATAAATTACCTGCCCAACGAAAAAATCAAATAGCTGCTTCGTTCTATATGCCTGAGGAAGGCGCCTATTTTGAAAAGTTCACCGGGTCAATGGGTAACAAGCCTGACGTCCAAAGCACTGACAAGCACTCAAAGCGGACTAAACCTAATCTGAATACTTACCATGCTCAGGTGGTACGTGATGACACCATGGCGGAGTCAATTGATAGGGCATTGGCTGCTCATCCGAAGCATAAACTGGTTCATTTGAACGGCCATTTCCACTCGGCATCAGGCCTGGGCACCGTTGAGAGGTTGAAGTTACGCAGAAATAATCAGACTGCTGTGATTCAACCCGTTATGGTGTCAGATGCCAACTCGCCCTCATTTAGTGACAAAGATATGGTAACGGGTGACTATTTGTTGTTGATTTACGCTTTACCTGAGCAGGTAAAAACAGCGGAAAACCAGAAGGTTTGGATGAAAAACGTATTTAAGCGCTCCAAGCAAGATTGTAGCTTTGGGAGTAACCAAGTCAGGAATTAGGCATACAGCAATGTGAGCACTAAACTGATCGATTGCTGCTTTCTCGCTCTACAGGTTCAGGTAGCCATTTAATATAAAGGCTTCACTATATGAAGGTGGGAAGCGCCAACAGTTACAAGTGAGCCATTGGCGAATAGTCTCAGGTTATATTACTCAGAAATAACCCAGTTGACATTTGGCGCATATCGCCAAGAACTTAAGCCTGAGCAAGAGCCAATATTAGGGTTGAATGTAATGCTTACTGGTTTGTTTTGTGCCTTCGCAGCCAACAGTGAGCTGTACATTGCTTTACAACTTTCAGTCTCGATACCATTGCTCTTACCCTGAAGATTACACAAATAAACGACGGGCAAACCGCCAGGACCAGACACATAAACGACTCCATGACGGCCAACACCTAGCTTTGTAACCTTGCCTGTACAAAAAGAATCAGCAAAGGCTGGAAGGCTGACCAGGAAAACGAGGGAGACAGATATTTTTTTTAAAAGATTCATAATTATTCCTTTGAATGAATTTTGGATGCATTGAGCCTATTTTTGATGGTGCTAAGCGCACAGCATTTAACTGACATATAAATCAGCAAGGCTCAAAATAAATCAAGTGGGTAAATAAGTGCGGAATTGTTCCATAAATCAATCCATAGCTCAAGCCGCTTCGCGAATCAGAGATAACAGGCCCATGCGTGCGATACTAATAAATATGCAAACGGTGACAGGTACGCTGGAAGCGAGTTTATCGTTTATGGGTTTAATTATGTTCTATGTTTGTTTGCTTCCAGCCCCAGGCATTCAGAATTTAATCTGCCCTGCGGACTGATCACATTGCGTACGGCAATAAACAAGCACATCGTGATAGACACACTCATCATGGCCCAGACGGCTATCATGATCATCACCTGATATTTGATGGCGACCATGGGGCTGGCACCGCCAAGGATCTGACCGGTCATCATGCCGGGCAGTGAGACCAGACCTGCGGTGGCCATGGTGGCGAGAATAGGCGCGAGCGCTTTTTGCAGGGCGTTTTGTACGAAGGGCTGGGTGGCTGCGCGCACGGGTGCCCCGAGTGAGAGCGCGGCTTCATACTCAGACCAGCGGGTTTTAAAGGCGTCGAAAAAGTGTTGCAGGCAAACAATATTGGCATTGAGGCTGTTGCCCAGCAACATGCCTGCCAGTGGGATCAGGTACTGAGCATGGTAATACGGGGTTGGCTGAACAACCACTACAGTAATGAAGCCCAGCAAAGGTAACAGTCCTGCACATAAACCCGTAAAGACAGCCAGAAATAACGGTCGCCTGGGGAGGCGGGCTTTACTGATAATTGCGCTGCTGCCGACCAGCAGCATCACCAGCAACCAGACCAGATTTATCCACAAGTTGTTGAGCGTAAACAGGTACTCCAGATACAGGCCGACCAGAAATAACTGCACGACCATGCGGATGAGTCCGATCACAGCTTCTTTGCCAATCTTGAGTTGGTACAGCGCGTTGATGGTAAAGGGCAGCAGCAAGGTCAGGCTGAATAAGCCCAGCTGCCACCATTGGATGTCGATTACCTGTTGCATCTGGGTGTCTGGATAAGGTTAAGTATTTTAATTACAGTTAATTATTACACAGACACCCCTTTAAGAGCACCCCATCGCTTGGCTAACATGCATCGTTGTTTAGCGAGAGCGAATTTGAGCTTAAGGTTATTGCATCATGAGTTTGTTGATCCGGGTATGCTCGGCTTCTGCTTCAACCATAATGCGTTCCATCAGTACCTCAACGGGTTCGATATCGCGGATCATTCCCTGAGACTGGCCAATAAACTGTACGCCGTTTTCCAGGTCGCCCGCTATGGTGGCGGCTTCCAGTTTTTCTGTGGCGGCACCAAACAGAGTCAGCATACGTATTTTGTCGAACTGGGCCAGTAGTCCCAGTAGTAATTTCCACAGCGGCATATCGACCATTTTTGACGCTTTAAAGGATTTAAAGACTGCCACTATGGGATTCATGGGGCGGCGGGTGGCTTGTTCTGCCATCGGGGTTTTCATTACCCGGGCATACAGGCCATCGAAGTTTTTAGAGTAAATGGTGTCCGCCACCTTTTTGTCAACCACCGCTTGTTTGACATTCTGATGGACCGGGCTTTGCGTGCTGGTAGCCAGGCGAGAGCCCATGGCTACGGCATCAGCGCCCAATGCCAGAGCAGCCAGTAAGCCTTTGCCATCGGAAAACCCGCCTGCTGCGATCACTGGGATGTCGACTAGTTCGACAATATTAGGCACTAAGCACAGCGACGTTACTTCACCACCATGGGCTGCGGCTTCATGACCGGTGACCAGCAAGGCATCGGCACCGCTTTTTTGTGCAGCCAGTGCGTGCTTTTCGGTGACCACAGTGGCAATGGTTTTACCGCCGTAGCGTTTTACGCCTTCCACTATCCAGTCACCTTTGCCCAGAGAAAAGTTAATCACCGGCACCTGCTCAGCCAAAGCGACCTTGGCATTTTCTTTTGCGCCGGGCATCAGTAAGGTGACTCCAACGCCAAAGGGTTTATCGGTCAGAGTGCGAATTTTGGCGATGGCCTGGCGTGTTTGCTCTTGTGTCAGTGGCCCGGTGGCTAAAATCCCCAGTCCACCGGCGTTGCATACGGCCGCTACAAGTTCAGGGACCGAGATCCAGCTCATGCCGGGTAAAATGATGGGCTTTTCTATGCCAAGCAAATGGGTAATACGTGTTTTCATGTTGATGATTTGAACTGGTCTGATGTGTTGTAAGCATACCGGGAAAGTAGTACATAAGAAAAGCGAATATTTCAAACCGGGCTTAGCTTGACGAGTCGGGCTTACTCGTTTGTGTTGATAGTCGTTCGACTTGCTTAGTAGCCGTCTTTTTCTTCCGTTTCTTTTTTAGCCGTTTGAGTTCGGCTTTTTTCACGTGCTTTGCAATCCACTTTGCCATTTTTCCCATCAGCATAGGCGGAAAGTCATGGCCCAGACCTTCAACGATTTTGAGTCTTGCTTTGCGAATTTCGGCGGCAGTTTGCTGGCCTGCTGTGAGCGGAAAAATGGGATCGTGGGTGCCGTGGATCACCAAAGTGGGCGCTTTAATCCGGGTGAGCAAATGGCGCCTGTCACCGCTGGCCGTAATGGCAGCAAGCTGGCGTTTAAACCCGGCCGGGTTGTGGGCTCGGCTGATGTGCATGGTTGCTTGCTCACGCAGAGTCTGTTCGTCTCGCGGGTAGGCTGGGCTCCCAATCAGTTGGTTAAGTCTGACATTATAAGAAATCGCGGCCTGAGGGCTGTTATTACGCGGTGTCAGGCGAGCCAGTTTTAATAATACTCCTAGGCTTTTTCCAGAGATTAACTGGTTGTTAGCGTTAGACATAATTGAAGTCAGGCTGAGTACCTTTTTGCGCTGTTTGGCCGCCAGGATCTGTGCAATCATGCCACCCATAGAAGCGCCAACCAGGTGTGCTTTCTTTATTTTTAACGCTTTCATCAGCGCCAGTACATCGTCTGCCATATCCTCCAGTGAATAGGGCGCCTGCTTACCAAAAGGGACCTTACGACGTAACCAGGTTTTGAACAGGTTGGGGGTACCATGTTCGTCAAGATGACTCGATAATCCGGTATCGCGATTATCAAAGCGGATCACTCTAAACCCTCTGTCGACCAGACCAAAATACAGCTCATCGGGCCATACGGTCATTTGCGCGCCCAGTCCCATGATCAGGATAATGGTTGGTGCATGTCGGTTACCACAGTCCTGATAGCTCAGAGTGAGACCATTTGAGGTTTTAATGCTACGCATAGGTTTAACAGAGTCATTCAACTTTGAAAAAAAGTATAGCTCATAGAGAGTTACATTCTTGATTTGCAGCGTAAAGGAAGCAAAAGATTTTTATGTTTTGCCACTAAAATGTACTTGCATAGCGGTCTAAATACATCAATAATCAGCGCAGCCAAAACTGGCTAATATTTCATCTTATATTCAGGAGTATACTACGTATGGCAAGCAAACGCAGCCAGTCCCTCGACCATCAGCGTGGCGACATTAAAGACAATGCCTTGAAAGCATTGGTAACCAGTCCATTGTTCAAAAGCAAAGTTGAGAAAAGTAAAAAAGGCAAAGGCAGCTATCGTCGAAAAGACAAGCATCAAGGCCGAGAGCCTTACCTTATGGCAGCTTAGGCGAGCAATAAGATAAGGCTTTCGACAAACGGATATTATGTTACTAAGCTTGTGGCTGATTAAATAAAAGGAGCAATCAGATGGGACTATTAAGTGGATTATTGGGTAATGCCAGTGAAGTAGACAGCGATGAGCTAGACAAGCTATTAAACGATACCCTGATAGACGGGGAAAGCGTTGAGCAGGCTTATAAAGTCATTCGGGATATGTTTGTGTTTACTAACAAACGACTTATCCTGGTGGACAAGCAAGGTGTCACCGGCTCTAAAGTGGAAATGCTCAGCATTCCCTATAGCAAAATCACTAAGTTCAGTAAGGAGTCAGCTGGTCATTTTGATTTGGACGCTGAGCTGAAAATCTGGATAGGCTCTGAGCCTGAGCCACTAACCAAAGAATTCAAAGCAGGCGACAACATTAATCAGGTCTATAAAATTATTTCTCAGTATTGTCTGTGAGTTTTAAACCATAGGTTTTAGCAAAGCGTTTACTGTGCGCTTCATCACTGAAAATGAGTACTCGTGAATCGGGTACTCTTTTCAGCCAGCCTCGTTCAAGTGCATCATTCAGGATCCAGTTTCCCAGACTACCTGCCAGGTGATTGCGTCTCTCACTCCAATCCAAACATGATTTACAGATCGGCCGTTTTTTCTCTTTAAAGGTGCTAAAACAGACGCCCAGCTGCTCAAAAAATGTAGTGCCTCTGGGTGTCAGCAAAGTCTGTGCTTGTATATCTTCTATGTAGTTCGCCGCGACCAGCGCATCATAGAGCTGAACGCCCAGTTCACCCGCAATATGGTCATAACATACGCGTGCTTGTCGAAGATAAGGGTCGTCTGGCCCGCTATTGGTTTTCAGTACTGTGCTGCTACTGAGTGTGAGTAGCTGTTCAATCAAACCTGCAACAGCCTGACCTTTAAGTTGGAAGTATTTGTGTCTGCCTTGTTTTCTGACCGTAATGAGTGACCCGTCAACCAGTTTTGACAGATGGCTGCTTGCCGTCTGAGCAGTGATGTCTGCTTCAAGTGCCAACTCTGTTGCTGTCAGGGCTTTGCCCGACATTAAGGCAAGGAGCATCCGTGCCCTGCTAGGCTCACCAATCAAGCTGGTAATCACTGTGATGTCGGGATCGTGCATTAGATAGTTCGATATGGGCCGAAGCATGGACATTGAGTAGTCGATATAGTGCCGAAAAACGCAAGAGGAGACAATGCACTATGATCACTTGTTTTATTGAGTATCGGATTGACCCGAGTAAGCTGGACCTGTTTGAGCAATATGCCCGCAATTGGGGTGAGATCATCCCGAGATGTGGTGGTGAACTGGTTGGCTATTTTGCGCCTCATGAGGGCACTAATTTTGTCGCTTATGGCCTGATCAGCTTTACCAGCCTGGCGGAATATGAGGCGTACCGTGTGCGCCTGAAAGCGGATCAACAAGGACGGGCCAATTTTCTCTTTGCTCTAGAAGCGGGCTTTATTTTGCAGGAAAAGCGCAGTTTCTTATCCTGTATTGAACAAACTTATCTGCAAGGAGTGAATGCATTGTGATAGCCGTTATCTTTGAGGTAACGCCTCACCAGACCAAGCGACAGGCCTATCTGGATATCGCGGCAGATCTTAAGCCCAGCCTGCAAAACATCGATGGGTTTATATCAATTGAGCGGTATCAAAGTCTGAATGACCCTGAACGGTTGCTCTCACTATCATTCTGGCGGGATGAAGCGGCTGTGCTGCAGTGGCGAATGCAGGAGGAGCATCGGGCGGCGCAGCAGCAGGGTAGACAGCGCATGTTTCAGCACTACCGTATTCGAGTCGCCCAAGTAGTGCGCGATTATGGCAGTCAAGACCGGGAGCAAGCGCCTTAGTTAACCTCTGTAGGGAGCACTATCACGATTTTCAATCCGCCCAGCTCACTATGCTGGGCCACAATTTTACCATGATGTGCTTCAATCAGGCTTTTACAGATGGCCAGGCCCAGACCGGAGCCGCCGGTACGCCTGCTCCGGGACTTTTCTACCCGGAACAATCGCTCGAATATTTCGCTCAGGTGTTCATCAATCACGCCCGGAGCAGTGTCTTCCAGGGTAATGTGTATTTTCTTATGCTGTTGCCAGACCTTGAGCCGCTGCTTACCAGGCTTGTCGGTGTACAAGGTGCTGTTGGCGATTAAGTTTGTGAGTACCTGCTTAATGCGATCCATGTCCCAACTCACGGTCACTGCGCCGGTTAGCTGAATGCTGGCTTCCCAATCAAAGCCTTTTCCTTGCGAGAATTGAGCAAACTCCTGCTCCCAGAGTGTCATCACTTCGGTGAGGTTACACTGCACCAGATTGAGGTACAGACTCTGTGAATCGGCCATGGCCAGCTGGTGAATGTCTGAGATCAGACGGTTAATATCTGACAATTTACGATTGATCGTATTGTATGAAGCGTCGACGTCCTGGGCGATATTAAATTGTAAGGCTTCAACCTGCAGTTGCAGTGCCGTAAGCGGTGTGCGGATCTCGTGAGAGACATCTGCCAGCATCGCATTTTTCTTGTCGACCACTTCTTGCAGCAGGGCCGCGCGCTCGGCAGCCAGTTTACGTTTTTTGACTTGCCGATAACCAATCGCGAGCACCAGCATAAACACCCCGGCTGTGCCGAACCACCATGCCTTGAGTTGCCACTCCCGCTCTCTGAGTTGGGTGTCCTTCAATGCCCGGTCGAGATTGAGTGTTTCGATTTCTTGTTGTTTGCGAATAAATTCAACCCGGCTTTGCAATGCGGCCAGTGTCAGGTTGTGCTGACTGTTGCCCAGGTCATCTCTGAGTTGGGTGAATTTCAGGTGTGCGTCGAGGGCATTTTGCGGATCCTTGATAGCCTGGTAAGTGTCTGCCAGCAGTTGATAGGATTTGATTTGGCCGTCTTTGTCATTAATCAGCGTTGCTGTGGCAAGGGCTTGATGGGCCCGCTCAAGTGTTGTCTCGTGATTTTGTGAGGCCGCAGCGATGTGTGCCTGAGTCAGCTGAGAAGCAACTAAATAGCCGGTCAGGTTATAACTATTGGCAATCTCCAGCGATTGCTCCACATACTCTGTTGCCAGTGCTGTTTGCTCCGATTTGAGTGCTATCCGGGCTTGCAGGTTGTAACTGCGAGTCAGGCCACTTTTTGAGTCTATCTGTGTATAGAGCTTTTGTGACTTGGTTGCGAAGTATTCTGCTTCTTTCAGGTCGCCGGTCTCGAGTGCCATAAACCCGCTGCGCATAGCACTGTTGCCTATATCCATCAGGTTACCCGATTTTTCATCGAGTTCATGCGCCATCTTAAAATGCTTCAGCGCGGCCGGGTAGTTTTCCATGCGCTGATACACCACGCCAGATTCATAAATGGAGTCGGCGATACCTTTGTCAAAGCTCAGCTCACGGCTGAGCTCAAAAGAGCGGGTGAAGGTTTCCAGCGCACTCTCATGATCCCCCAGTGCGGTCTGAATAATCCCCAGGTTAACCAGCGCTCTGGCGTAGACTTCAGTTTCTCCCAGAATACTGAGGACATTGATGGACTTCTGAGCTACTTTCAGTGCTTCGATGTACTTGTCCTGGCGCCGTAGTACCGCAGAAATGCGCTCATATGATTGGGCAATCATTTCGTTATCATTGGCATCAATCGCGGTGTCGAGCGCATCGTTATAATAGGCCTGGGCCTGATCAAATCGGCTTTGGTTGTCCGCAATAAATCCCAATAACAAAAAGGAATAGGCATGGTGGTAGGGATTGCCTTGCGCGATGGCGAAGTGCTGTAGTTGTTCACTACGCTGTTGCGCTTTATCGTAGTCGCCCTGACTGATCAGGGTGTGAGCCAGCGCCATTAACGTTTCGTAATACTCTTCCGGATACGACTTCAGTGCCGGCTCATCTGCGAGTTGTGCCAGCGACCTGATCGCAGACTGAGGTGAGCCGCTTCTGAGGTTTTGCGCATCGTCCAGTTGGCGTTTTGCCTCTGTGATGGAAAACGCCTGAGCCACAGAGGAGCACAATAGCAACGCCAGCAAGGTGTTGCGAGTTAAGCCTCGGTATCCTAGCCTGAACAGGCTCTGTAAGCGCATCATTAACATCGAACTTCCGATCGTACTACCCGTATTTCTCGCGCCATTTGGATCTGGCAAGGGCCACTATGAATGATTGAATAATAACCCGTTTGTGTCGTAATGCCAATTACACCGCCTTTCAGAGTGGCAGAGCCAGGGCTAGCGCTGCGCCAGCCGCGCCACCAGTTCTCTGGCTGGTAAGTAACCCGGGACCGCTTCACCATTGGGTAGCAGGATAGTCGGTGTCGACTGAAACCCAAACTGTTGCGCCAGTGAAACCTGGGTATCCAGTGAGTGTTCACACTCTGTGTTTTCTAGAGGCGCTGGTGTACTGCGCATTGCGGCATCCATAGCCTGATTAGGTCGCTCAGCGCAGAGCGTTGCTGCCGTTTTTTGGTAGGCAGGGCTGCCTGCTCGGCCTCTGGGTATCATCACATAATGGACCGTAACGCCCTGTTGATTAAGCGCAGGCAGTTCCTTGTGAAATTTACGGCAGTAGGGGCAGTCGATGTCGGTGAACACTGTGATGCGGTATTTTTCATCCTGTGCCGGGTAGGTTAATAATTGCTCATAAGGCACATCAGCCATTTTTTGTTGATTGGCAATTTGTTGTATTTTGGCGATGTGATCAACCCGATTGCGCACATCAATAACACGACCACTGAACAGGTAATTACCATCTTTTGACAACAGCAGGTGTTCATTGCCGAGTGTCAGGCGAAAGAAGTCATCTGAGTAAGGGTGCAGTTCAAAATCGATGTTTGTCCCAACCAGTGCGCGTAATTTATTTTTTGCTTTTTCTTTTGGGGAGCCTGCTTTGGCTGTCGTGGGGGGGGTTGGCTCTGCGGCCAAAGGAGAGGCACTCAGTAATGCTGTGCCAAGCAGAAACGTTGAAAGAGAAGTAGACAAGGTCATAGTAAATATCCAGCTGACAAAAAAGATGCCCCGGTTATAACTAAGCTGGCTGGTAATGGCTTTTAAATTCGCCTTAAAATGACCTATAAACTTCTATCAAAGCAATTAAATCAATTGGTTAAGCAAGCCTCTCTCGACCTATGTGAACTCCGCTGGACGGTGTGCACAGTCGCATCGAAGTTGGTCCAGGCTGGGTGAGCTGTTTGCACAGTTCGGACTGCTGCGAGTTGATGTTTTGCGCTGTGTTTGTTGGTACAGAGCTGTGAGTGAGTCGTGCTGTTGCACTGTGCAGTGTCGCAGACTGTAACGATTCCGGTTGCGCGATGATCAAATCGGCGATGCGCTGTCGCATGACCACTGCGCTGCAAATTGCTTGCTGATCGATGGCCTGCTGTCCCTGAATGGCAAAGTTTAGCGCCTCGGAGAAGCGCGCCTGACTGACTGAGAGCCTGCTGAGCAGATCTGACGCTTGTGAAAAATAATAGCTATTAACCGCCGTGTGCTGAACTACCTGACTGGCATAGTGCTGTGCCTGCGCTGTTTCATTCATTTGTAATAAGGTTTCGGCCAGCAGCAATTGGGCTTCAATTGACTCTGGATTTTCTTGTAAGCTGAAAGTCAGCCATTGCTGCGCCTGCGGGTACTTCTGGTGCTCAAAAGCCACGATGGCTTTGTGGTATGCCGACAAGGCTGGCAGTAGCGTCGGTGTGCTGGTGGACGCAGGCTGATTGTTCAGATAAGCGCCGCTGGCGACGCTAACAGACAGGAGCAATGATGCCGCCAGGGCAAACCGGTTACGCGAGGGCGGCAAAACCACTTTGGTTTTTACCTGCCAGCTGTAACCCTGATTAGGGTAGGTGCGGATCAGGTCTTGTTCGGGGGCCAGCTTTCTGAGTTCACTGATCAGCTGAAACAGGCGATGCTCCTGCACATGAGGATGACCCCATACGGCTTCGATTATCTCCTGTTTGGAGACCACTGTATTGGCATGTTGCAGCAAATAACTCAGTACTTTGGCTGCTTTGGGGCGCAGCTCCAGAGGTTGTTTGCCTTGTTTTAGTGTATGAGTCTGGCAATCAAAACGATAAGATAAAAAGCGGTACTCGGCCATGTCAGTCCTTCGCATAAATCCACGATACAGGACCTAACCTTATCATATAGGTGATAAAAAACGAGCCACAGAGGCAGGATTTGTTTTCCCGGTCAATTACGGTATAACTGAGTCATCTTGATTGCCATACTGAGCGCCCTATATGTTGCGTTTTATCATCCAACTGTTTCCACTCTGGGCGATTTTGCTCAGTGCTTTTGCATTTTATGCACCTGAGCCCTTTGTCGCTTTAAAGGCCTCCATCATTCCTTTACTCGCATTTATTATGTTGACGATGGGGTTAACTCTGACACCGGCGGACTTTCGTCATGTACTGAATCAACCTAAGGCGGTACTGATAGGCCTGGTGTTGCAGTTTAGCGTGATGCCATTGGTCGCTTTACTGATTGCTTTGTTGTTTCAGTTTGATGCAGATCTGACTTTAGGCATGGTATTGGTCGGCTGTGTCGCAGGTGGCACGGCCAGCAACGTGATGTGTTTTTTGGCCAAAGGTGATGTAGCCTTGTCTATTTCCATGACGGCTATGAGTACCCTTGCAGGCGTGGTACTGACGCCACTGCTGGTTGAGATGCTGGCAGGTCAGGTAGTTGATATTCCATTGGCAGGCATGATGCTGAATTTACTAAAGATTGTGTTGTTCCCTGTGCTAACAGGTGTACTTCTGAATTATTTTTTCAGTGCCTATATTCAACGGCTTGTTCCGCTTTTACCATTATTTTCAGTGGCCGCAATCGTGCTGATCATCGCGATTGTCGTGGCATTAAATGCGGCAACCTTACCAACCATTGGGCCAATTGTTGCGTTGGCGGTGGTGCTACATAATACGACTGGCTTGTCGCTAGGGTATCTGGTGGCGAAGCGGCTGGGTCTGCCTGAAACGAGTTGCCGTACGATTGCTCTGGAAGTGGGGTTGCAAAATTCCGGATTGGCGGTTGCACTGGCGATGAAGTTTTTTGCCCCCGCCAGTGCATTGGCCGGTACCTTGTTTTCGATTTGGCACAATGTCAGCGGCTCTGTGCTGGCGACCTGGTGGCGCAAACGTAGTCGCAGCCTGTCTTCTCAGTCCGTGGAGCAGAGCGCTGAGGTGTCAGATGCCTAGATAGAAATCATGATCAGGCCAAGGGCACAGAGTATGGTCAGGCCAATAAATAGGTTGGCAATGTTGCTGGTATCACCCACCGGCTCGATGCGGACCTCTGGTTCTGGCATCTCTTTGTGGGTCATATTGTAAAAGTCGGGATGGCCCACCTGTTGCTCCAGCTCTTGATCTTCCGCCCAGTCAAAGTGCAGGTTCAGAAATACCAACACTTCTATGTCCAGAGGAGTGACTTCTGCGCGTTCTGACTTTTGATAGTTCAGCACGCTGTGGAATATCCGGTGCGAGGCGGCCCGACGACTTTGTAAATCGACACAGACTGGGTGCTCAATAAGCAACTGCCATGCCCCTTGTTGATTACGGCGATATGAATTGTCCAGCAGCTGTGCTAATTCAGTGTCAAACTCCTGCAGCTCCGAATTAAGCTGAGGCGGCGTGCCGGGTTGTGCCTGGGGTTTTTCAAAGTGCATCGCCGGGGTTGTGTCCGGCAAAACCTCTGGCTTGACGGCTTCAGGTTCAGCGAGTTCTGACGGCTGTTCGTCTGCTGAGCTTAACTTTACACGTTGCTGGGGCTGTGCCTCCACATGTGCCAGTGCTGCGTCATAGGCGGCACGCAGTTGCTGAAACCCTTCTGGATCTTCATCGGGTTTACACAACTTGAGCTTACTTGTATAAGCACGTTTTATGGCTTTTTTGTCTGCACTGGGGTCGATGCCCAGTACTTCCCAGGGATTTTCTGTCACTTTATTCACCTAACTCTTTTAAAAACTGAGTAATTTCCTCATAAGCCCGATCAATACGCTGGTTATCCTGAGAGCCTAAAGCGGCTTCCCAGAATGTGATCAACTCAGCAATTTGTTCTCGGTACTGGGCACGGCTTTGCTCATAGATACGTTCCAGTTTAGCCATCAGTAAGCGGTTGCGCTGCTGGTCTCTTGGGTGGACTTTGAGTTTTTGCATTTTGTCCTTCAGCTGGGCTTTTTCTTTGTCCGACAACACAGAGGAAGATTGTTCAAAGGTCTGGCTGATGGTTTGCTGAGTGTGTTCTACGGTAATGTCCACTTCCAGCAGGCCGCTAACATCATAAGTAAAGCGTACCCGGACTAATTTGTCTTCGATGTTATCTGCCTTTGGCAATGGTACGTCAATTTCGCCGAGTTTGATGTTGTTTTTGACATATCGGCTTTCCCCCTGATAAACCGTTATTAACAGTTGTTCCTGGGATTTATGGATAGGGAAGAAAGTATTTTCTTTACTGCATGGCAGTA
Source organism: Pseudoalteromonas sp. McH1-42 (assembly GCF_022347845.1). NCBI lineage: Bacteria > Pseudomonadati > Pseudomonadota > Gammaproteobacteria > Alteromonadales > Pseudoalteromonadaceae > Pseudoalteromonas > Pseudoalteromonas sp. McH1-42. The sequence continues at coordinate 113,294 of NZ_JAKRFU010000016.1, forward strand.
CCGTATTGCGCTCAATAATGGGGGTAAAGTAGTTGCCCACCTTGCCATCATTATCGTGTTCATTGTGGGTACCAGTGCCCAGACTAAAGGCGGATACATCCGTCAATACTACATCATCGAGTGCTTCATTTTTATCAACCAGGCCGGCCTGTATGCCAGCACCGAGTGCCACCACCAGATCCGGGTCAAGCTGAGTCGTGGGGAAGCATTTTAGTGCTTTGATCAGGCATTGTTTGTAAATATTCATACGTGATGCGCCGCCGACCATGACTATATGATCTATGTCTGAGGGAGATAGTCCGGCATCGTTAAACGCCCGTTCAATAGGGGTCAGTAAGCGATTGAGCAGTGGCTGGCAGATTTCGCGCATCTTCTCTTCGGTTAATTCATAGCGCAAGGTCTGGTTGCTGAGTTCTATGTCAAACTGGGCGTGTTTTTCGCTGCTTAAACCGCATTTGCACTCGTCGATAAGCCGGGTTAAGTTTTGTTGTTGGTGCTCATTTAGCTGTTCTGGCTCCAACTGATGCTGACGCAAAAAATCCGAGATCAGTAATCCGGTAAAGTCTTCGCCGCCCAGATGATTGTCACCGGCCGATGCTTTGACTTCCATGACACGATCGAAGTACTCAAGAATGGTGACATCAAAGGTACCGCCACCTAAATCCAGGATCAGATAATGGGTGTCATCTTCTTGCGATTGCAGACCATATGCCAGTGCCGCGGCTGTGGGCTCGTTGATCAGTCTCAGCACTTCCAACCCGGCCAGTTCTGCGGCCAGTTTAGTGGCTTTACGTTGATAGTCATTGAAATAAGCAGGTACACTGATCACCGCCTGTGTAACAGGTTGTGATAATTGGGCTTCGGCATCGGCTTTTAGCGATTTAAGCACCAGTGATGATAGCTCAGCGGCGGTATAATGCTGCTTTCCAAGTGTCACAGTGCGCTGTGTGCCCATATAGCGTTTGAATAATGCCGTGGTTTTTAATGGGTGTGAGATCAGCCGCTCTTTGGCCGCTTTCCCTACCAATATCTCGCCGCTATTGTCCACCCCGACTACTGATGGGGTCAGGTAGTCACCCAGAGAGTTTGGAATTAATACACTTTTTTCACCATCCCAATAACTGACTGCACTATTGGTTGTGCCTAAGTCGATACCTACCGTGATCATAACTACTTCCTGAATTCGTAAAGCCAGCGCCTAGTGTATGTGCTTTGGGTAAGGTAGTAAATCACTGCTATAGTTTTTGCGGCTGTTTTCTTTATGGACGTTAATTGGTGAAAAAGTATTCTGCAGTTCATACGTCTAGCTGATACACCTGGTTTGTTTGCTGGTGTGTACAAAGCCATTTGCCTGCTTTTTTCACGGATAAAAGCGGCGCATGTTTTTAGTGTCAGTATTAGAGGTATTTAAGTTATGTTCCCACAAGCCCCCAGTGCCGTTGTGATGATCCGGCCACACTGTTTTTTGCCCAATGAAGAAACCCGGGCCGATAACAGCTTTCAATCTCAGGCTCAGCAGTTTGATGGTGATATCAGCCAGATGGCTTACGAGCAGGTATCTCGGGTCGCTGAACAGCTCGAACAAGCGGGTGTGCGGGTGCACTTGTTTGAAGATTTGGGCACTGATACGCCTGATTCAGTGTTCCCCAACAACTGGTTTTCAACTCATGCGGGCGGGCAAATTGCCATTTATCCCATGTATGCTAAAAACCGCCGCCGGGAGCGACGAACAGACATTATAGAGCTATTGAAGCGTGAGTACCGGGTGCAGGATGTGATTGATTATTCTGGCCTGGAATATGACGACTTGTTTCTGGAAGGCACCGGTGCGATGGTGCTGGATCATATTGAGCGTGTTGCCTACACCGCGCGCTCAAAACGCACCGATTCGCATGTGCTGGAACGCTTTTGCAGTCACTTCAACTTTGAGCCCATGGTGTTCGATGCACTCAGTGAAGAGGGAGTGCCTGTCTATCATACCAATGTGCTGTTGTGCGTGGGGAGTGACTACGCGTTGGGCGGCTTTGAGATGATAGTCGAACCAGGGCGGCGGGCAGAAATTAAACAAAGGTTGCAGCTTGCCGGTAAAAAGCTGATAGAGTTGAGTGAGGCTCAGATCAATGCGTTTTGTGGTAATGCACTGGAGTTAAACGGAGACAGCGGGCGCATACTGGCGCTGTCACAAACCGCGTATGATGCGCTGACAGCCGAGCAAATCGCTGTGCTTGGATCATGTGTGACGTTATTACCGCTGGAGGTGTCTGCCATTGAACTGGCCGGAGGCTCGGTACGTTGTATGCTGGCCGGTGTGCATTTATCCCGGCGTTAAAATAAATAACAACAAAACAATAACAACAGGCAGGTGAGTATGATGGCATTTATCGTTGACCCAATTAATAATCTTCTGTGGGGGCAGGGCCAGATACTCATTTATCTGTTACTGATTGCCGGATGTTGGTTTACCTGGCGGCTGAAGTGGGTGCAGTTTCGCCACTTTGGTCATATGTTCAGTGTGATGAAGGGCAGCATGAGTGGTGACAGCTCAGGGATCAGTTCCTTTGCAGCCTTGTGTACGGGCCTATCTGCCCGGGTCGGCACAGGTAATCTGGCCGGGGTAGCGATGGCAATCTCTCTGGGCGGCAGTGGGGCAGTATTCTGGATGTGGGTCATTGCCTTGCTTGGCATGGCGACTGGATTTGCGGAGAGTGTGCTGGGCCAACTTTATAAAGTCCGCGATGAACATCGGGAGTTTCGTGGTGGTCCTGCCTATTATATTCGGGCCGGGCTTGGCAAACCTAAGCTGGCAGTGGTGTTTGCCCTGTGTTTATTCCTGGGTTATGGCTTTAGTTTTAGCGCCATGCAAGCCAATACCATTGCCGAAGCACTCCATAATACATTCACCATTAACCCCTTATACACAGGGCTGGTGATTGCAATTCTTGCCGGCGCGATTGTCTACGGTGGCCTGCGTAGCATTGCCCGTTTTGCTGAGTTGATTGTGCCCTTTATGGGTCTCGCGTTTGTTGCAACGGCCTTACTCATATTGCTCATCAATATTGCTCAGGTGCCTGCCATGTTGCTGGATATCTTCCAGTCAGCGTTTGGTTTAACCGAAGCGGGGGCGGGCGCTTTGGGCGCTGCGATTAAAAATGGCATTCAACGAGGGTTGTATTCTAACGAAGCAGGGGCTGGCAGTGTGCCTCATGCCGCAGCTGGTGCAACGCCTGTGCCTAATCATCCGGTTGCGCAAGGCTATGTACAAATGTTGGGTGTCTTTATTGATACCCTGGTGTTATGTAGCTGTACAGCCGTGGTGGTGTTACTGTCTGGTTTACCCGTCAGCGGAGAAATGGCTGGTATCAGTCTGACTCAAAACGCAATGCAGGCACACTTTGGTGAAGCCGGCGATTATCTGATTGCTGCCGCCATTACTTTATTTGCTTTTACCTCTGTCGTGGCTAACTACGCCTATGCGGAGAGCAATTTACACTTGTTCAAGCTGGATAACAAAGCCGGGCGGTTGGGCTACACCGCCGTGTATTTAGCGATGGTGTTGTGGGGCGCCAGCGCCACTTTACAGCAAGTCTGGAGCCTTGCTGACATGGCATTGGGTTTGATGACACTGGTGAACATCTACGCGATTGTGCAGCTCACCCCAACCATCATGAATTTGACGAAAGACTACCAAAGCCAGAAAAAATCGGCTGAAAAAATCCACTTCGACCCCACCAAAGTCAACTATCAAGGCACTCTCCACGAAGATGTTTGGGTGAGCAAAAAAAGAGATTAAGTATCTCTTTTTTTGCGAATTGTGGTGCAAAGTCAAGCTTTAGCTTGGTCTTTGCGCAAGGTGAAATGAGCCATTTTGACTACTGCTGAGTAAGTTTAGCCGGAAGCCCTTCACA
>NZ_JAKRFU010000017.1:0-114935 GCF_022347845.1 Pseudoalteromonas sp. McH1-42
TGTTATGACAGGAAAGCAACTGCGCTGGGCTATACGTGAATACGTGCGCTTGATACATCTGCTCGGGAGGCCTCAATTATGAGGGGATCCCCCAGCGCTCCGCATAACGGGCTTTAAAAGTTTTTGGCTATAATAGCGAGCGCAGCGAGTGAAGCCAAACTTTTAAAGTCCATGCGTTGATGCGTTTGTTATGTTTAAGCGCTCGCCAAGTCTAAAGCGACAGTTATCTGAATTTGATGCCTTTTACTAAGCCCAAGCAAGTATTGTTTTAAAGGCGTTTGCTCAAACAGTGGTTTTTGCGTTAAGTCTAATTTACTAGTTTCAACAGTTAATATAAATGTACCAGATATCAACAATATGTATATATCCTCGCATTGCTCTGGAATATGGTTCAGAACATAACTGTTTTTTACTTCATAGCCTGCTTTAACAAGGGTATTGTTTAATGGCTCATCAGAATTGTTTAAGACCCTGTTGGAAGCCATTAATTCTTCCCTATATTTTCGTTCAGCCATACTACCAATTAACTTCAACGAACTTTCCCTTAAACATAACGCCGCAATATACGGCAAATTTTATTGGGTTGATTTTTGCCCGCGAAGCGGGATTGCAAAAAGCGACACCGTAAAATTTGTCCGCATATAATTGCCTTGTTAGGCATAGGCCGCCTCGTACTCTTTTTCAGATAGCTCAATGAGCTGCCAATTAAACCTTGTTGTAACCATTGTGAGTGACATACAGCCGTATAGATGCACCTTCCAAACAGGATCTTTATCGTTTAATCCATCCATTCTATGTTGAACAGCAGGCGTTACTTTACTTTTGATTGTTTCCTTAACGCTTGCTTCTAAAACCATAAACAGATCATTATTTGATGAGTCGTCATCGAACTCTGCATCCATGTACACCACTTGGCCACACTCAAATACTACTTTCCAGAATTTATCGTTTACTGTGCCTTGTACCAATATATCCAGAGTAACTTTCGGATAAGCACTTAAGTCAATACTCATATCAGCATTGTCTAAAAGAGATTCACAGACTTCTTGTAGTTCCATACTCTAGATGCCTAACAGCTTATTAGCGTGAATGCCGGTTAAACCCAGTTCCTAAAACCATGCAGTTCCACAGCTAAATTATTTTATTCATAATAAGAACAATAACCTACCCTATTAAACTTAAATCGGTGTTTCACTTAAATGAGACTTTCAAGCGCGGAAAAATGAGAAATTTGACCTAATAAACAACCGCATTCACCTATACCTGTACAAGCGAACAATAATTAGAAACGGCCCCCACCAATCTCCACCCAACAAAAAAGCGCGTATAAACGCGCTTTTTTCAGTATTTTAATCTGTGAAGATTAAAGTACTTTAACTGGTACCGCTTGCTCTGAACCGAACTTAGTTGTCAGTTCTTCTTCAAGTGGGGTGAACGCAGTCAGATCGATGCCTTCAACTGCGGCCTGGTACTCGTCCATAGTTGGGAAACGACCCAGAATCGTTGAAAGTACTACCAGTGGCGTAGAGCCAAGTAGTGATTCACCTTTCTTCTCGCTAGAATCCGCTACAACACGGCCCTGGAACAGACGCGTAGAAGTTGCGATAACGGTGTCACCTGGTTCCGCTTTTTCCTGGTTACCCATACACAGGTTACATCCAGGACGCTCAAGATACAGAATGTTTTCGTACTTAGTACGTGCAGCCGTCTTCGGGTTTTCATCGTCAAACTCAAAGCCTGCGTACTTAGCCAGTACTTCCCAGTCACCTTCTGCTTTTAGCTCATCAACGATGTTATACGTTGGTGGCGCAACAACCAGTGGTGCTTTGAACTCGATTGAACCGTTTTGCTTCTCAAGGTTACGTAGCATCTGTGCGATGATCTGCATGTCACCTTTGTGAACCATACAAGAACCAACGAAGCCCAGGTCAACTGGCTTGCCATCGTAGAAAGAAACAGGACGGATCACATCGTGCGTGTAACGCTTAGAAACGTCTTCGTTGTTTACATCCGGGTCAGCAATCATTGGTTCAACGATTTCGTCCAGGTTAACAACGACTTCTGCGTAGTACTTAGCATTGTCATCAGGTGCAAGTGCAGGTTGCTCACCAGAATTGATACCCGCGATACGCTCATCAGCCAAATCGATAAGGCCTTGTAACGTCTTCGCTTCGTTCTCCATGCCCTTGTTGATCATGATCTGGATGCGGCTCTTAGCCAGCTCGATTGACTTGATCAACGTTTCATCGTTAGAGATACAGATTGACGCTTTCGCTTTCATCTCTGCAGTCCAGTCAGTGAAAGTGAACGCCTGATCAGCCATCAGAGTACCAATGTGTACTTCGATGATACGGCCCTGGAATACGTTCTCACCGCCGAATTGCTTCAGCATTTGTGCCTGAGTCGCGTGTACCACATCACGGAAGTCCATGTGCTTAGCCATGGCACCTTTGAAGGTTACTTTTACAGACTCTGGAATTGGCATTGCTGATTCACCAGTCGCCAGTGCCAGCGCAACAGTACCTGAGTCAGCACCGAATGCCACACCTTTAGACATACGCGTGTGCGAGTCACCACCGATGATGATAGCGCGGTCATCCACAGTAATGTCGTTCAGTACTTTGTGGATTACGTCTGTCATTGAGTGATAAACCCCTTTCGGGTCACGCGCGGTGATCAGACCAAACTTGTTCATGAACGCCATTAGCTTAGGAATGTTCGCTTGCGCTTTTTTATCCCAAACAGACGCTGTGTGACAGCCTGACTGATATGCGCCGTCTACCAAAGGAGAAATTGTAGAAGCAGCCATGGCTTCCAGCTCCTGAGACGTCATTGGACCTGTGGTGTCCTGAGAACCAACGATGTTCACTTTAACACGAACGTTAGAACCAGCATGAAGTGGTGTGTCAGAAGCAACACCTACTGCGTTACGGTTGAAGATTTTCTCAACCGCAGTCAGACCCTGACCTTCGTGTGAAATTTCTTTTGAAGCTGCGTAAACAACCGGCGCTTCAATACCCAGCGTTTCGGCTGCAAACGTTTGTAGCTTCTTACCGAATACCACAGCGTAAGAACCACCCGCCTTCATGAACTCGACTTTTTGTGGAGTGAATGAAGAAGATACATCAACCAGCTCTTTGTCGCCGTTGTACAGCTTCTGTGCTTTAGTATCGATAGTAAGTACAGTGCCTGTAGCCACTGAGTAAGCTTCTTCCAATACTGGGTCGCCGTTCGCGTCAGTCACTACGTTGCCGTTTTCATCGGTTTTCTTCACCCAGTTTTTAAGGTCAAGACCGATACCACCGGTTACATCAACGGTTGTCAGGAAGATTGGTGCAATACCGTTAGTACCCGCAACAACTGGTGCAATATTGATGAATGGCACGTACGGGCTTGCTTGTGTACCTGCCCAAAGTGCAACGTTGTTCACACCAGACATACGAGAGGAACCTACACCCATAGTGCCTTTTTCAGCAATCAGCATAACTTTTGCATTTGGGTGCTTCTTCTGCAGCTCAACAATTTCTTGCTGTGCTTCAGGGGTGATCATACATTTACCGTGTAGTTCACGGTCAGCACGTGAGTGTGCCTGGTTACCTGGAGAAAGTAAGTCAGTTGAGATATCACCTTCACCGGCAATATAAGTAACAACTTCAATTTTCTCTGCAATATCAGGCAGCTTAGTAAAGAATTCAGCTTTCGCGTAGCTTTCTAAGATGTCTTTTGCAATTGCATTGCCCGCTTTAAACGCCGCTTCTAAACGTGACGTGTCTGCGTCATAAAGGAAAACCTGCGTTTTAAGTACGTCAGCAGCTTGCTTAGCAACCGCTTCGTCGTTGCCCAGTGCAAGGTCAAGTAGTACCGCAATTGAAGGACCGCCTTTCATGTGAGAAAGCAGTTCAAATGCAAAGTCCGCAGAAATTTCAGCTACAGTCTCTTCGCCCAGGATAATTTCTTTTAGGAATTGTGCTTTCACACCAGCTGCGCTGGTTGTGCCCGGAAGCGTGTTGTAGATGAAGAAGTTCAGAGAATCTTCACGGTGCTCATGCCCTGTGTCTTTGATTTGGGCAATAATTTCAGATAGCAGATCAGCGCTATCGATTGGTTTTGGACTCAATCCAAGTTCCGTTTTACGGGTTTGGATTTCTTCCATGTACTCATTATACAAACTCATATAAACCTCGTCAGGCAGTAATACGTGTAGATAGAACCGCGCTATTCTACCCTACTTTGCCGTTTCACGTAATCATTTAACTAAAAAAGCCTGTTTTAACGTCACTTTTCTAGTCGGATTCACATTCAGCGTGAGGCTGCTTTATACCAAACATCATCGCTTAGCAAAAATGAAAATGTGAAATTCCGACTAATTGTCTAGTGCCGACGAGCGCGCGTTTATGCTGCCAAAAACATACACCCCACCAAACGACTCTTAGCTATCTGCAGCATTATCGCTGAGCACCAATGTCGTCAATGAGCGCCTCACGGAGCGGGATATGGGCGGCGCAGTTCTGCCCACTCGACCCATAAAGACCAGGTTTTTATGCTCGGGAATAAAAGACTTATAGAGGCGCTGACATGCCTTTGCCCGCCTGCAAACGGATTGATCGTCTGTAAAAGTCACATCGTTGTCGAGGTAACGGGAGAAAATAACCGGTGTTAACCCCGGCTGTAAGCCAAGCTGCAACGCATCGGTCATTAACCAGAATCGATAAATCGCTCGCCCGGCAGCCAGATAGTCGTTCTGTAACTCAGCCGGATGTGGCGCGCACAGGGTAAAATGTGCACTCGAACAGATCCCTGGGAGCAAATCTAATTGTATTCTGGGTGCGAGCGTACCAAACAGGTATCGATTTAAAAAGGCAACCCGGCTCCACTTTTTGAAGGCCCACTGCATCAGCTGACCCGTACCTTTATCTATGCCCAGCGCTTGCTCTGGTATTTTGCTGTCACTAAATTGCTGGCCCCAATCAATGATCTCCTTATGGACGTGATAGGCCTCCTTCATGGTCAATCGGGTTTTCGCATTTTTAAAGTTCAACCAGGCGCACCGCCATTTTTGCGCCAGGCTCTCATAAAAGTGCAGCTTAAAGCCAACAGGTAAACACTGCTGCAACGCGGCTTTTTCCTCATCCGTCAACGCCCGGGTCCCCATTGGACGGCGCTGAACTGTGCGGGTTTTAACATAGGGAAGCAATGGATCCGGCTTTACGTTACTGTCCAGCTCTAACTCAACCTGATAATGAAACGTATTGGCAAGGCCTGCTGGCGCTTGCGTCTCTGTCTGCTTCACAACCGCTCGGCAATGGTAGCGACTGGCCGCAATATCAATGGCTTCCAATAGCATGCCGTGCGCCAGCTCGCTGGAATGTCCATCCAAATCATATACGCTGTGCTCACTGGTATTACTGGCATAAATGATAAATGTCGTGTCACTGAGCAGTTTAAAACGCCATGGCTGGGTGTTGTCGCCACTGGGTGCCCACTTGGCCAGTTCAATCACTTTTTCCGCCGTCGTCATCGCATTGCTTGCGGGCACGGATCCTGAGGGCTTGGCGTCGTGCCGGGGCGTCTGTAGTTTTTTCCTGATCAGTTTGAACAAAAACTGTTGTAGAGGGTTACGGTTGCCAGCCGGCCGCCATACTTTTTTCATTTTATTGCTGAAGGCATCAAAGTGCAGGCTACGCGGCGCGCAGATAACTGGTCCACGATTAAGCAGTATTTTGGCAACCTGAGCCACTGCCACGCCCGTCGCCAGCTGGCATCCAACCACTGTTGAGGGCCCTTTTTTATTCGCCAGGTCCACAGTTGACGGGTCAACCAGTGCCGATTTCTGCAAATTGGCGGGGGTCAGGCCCAGATAAAACCGAATGTACTGGTCACACTCCGTATATCCCGCAAGGTCAAAGTACTGCTCGAACGACATTTTTCCGGGCAGGAAGTTAATGTATGCAGTCCCCATTCCAATGGGCGCAGCCGTCGTTGCCGGTATGCCCAGGTCATAGCACTGTGCAAACACACGCCGTCTTATATTCAATACAAAGAAATCCAGTGCATCAATATAGCAATCAACATCGGCTAAAAACTCAGTCAGGTTATGCTCGGTCACCCCCTCACTGAACCCTGTGATCTCAATATCAGGGTTGATTTCTCTGGCCATATTGATCATCGTATCGAGCTTTTTTTTACCATAACTTGCGGTCGTTGCACCCACCTGTCGATTGGTGTTTTCACACCCAAACTCGTCAAAATCAGCAAGATTAAACCGTGTGATCCCCAGCCTGACCAACGCCAATAAATGAGACCCTCCTACGCCCCCTAACCCCGCAATGGCCACCTTTTTACGTTTTAAAACCTGTTGCTCTGTGGAGGTCACCCACCCAATGTTTCTGGAAAAAGCCAGATCATAGTCAAAATGCGTATTCATCATCATTCCTTAGGATAATTCACAGGCAAGTTCAGTATTATTTAACTGCTGAGAAAGCCGGCGCTCCACAGCCTGATATAGGTCGCTGAGTACGTCACTGCGAAGCTGCTGCGCCTTAAACTCATGCGTATCAAAGTGATATACCGCTCTGCAACCTCTGTGCTCGATATCTTCACTGAGCCGGGTGAGGGTCAGGCCAAGCATTTTAAGGTGTTTGGTTAGCTTTGAATTGGCCAACAATAAAGTGCCCCGACACTGGTGTGCTTTAGCCAGGGCAATACAACAGAAATACAAGCTGACAGACATAAGCTGAGTATGTTGATGCGTAAGCTGCAGCAAAGTACTTGCCTCACCCCGGCGATAACTGTTGTTATTTTGGCGCCTTACTTCAGGCAGCAATGCCAGCCGGGAGCATTCACTTAACGTACCCGACTGCAACAATGGCAACAACAGGCTCGTTTTTAAATACCCACCGTACTGGTCCTGGCTGGGTAAGGTTAAAGACGAATGAGGCGAAGGAATGATCAATCGAATACACCCGACATATTGCTTGCTGGGCTTATGCTGCAACAAACAATGAATTGAATGATTGTCGTATTCGTCCCGTTCCAGTTGTGTTTGCTGCCTCGCTTCCCAGCTCAGTTCATCACAATAAACTTGATGACGGATATAAAAAACGGCGTCCTTTTGTTTTTGCGACTGCGCGAGCTGTACGTCAAATGTTCGCATGAACTCAGCGCCAACAGACATAGATTCCATATTTTTCCTTTCTAACCTGAGTATTCCAGATAGCTGCACAGTATATGGGCAGCCTTTTTTTTGTACTTGGTAGAAACAACGAAGTTGTGTGGAAAAACGGGGCAAATGAGACCAAGGGAACGGGGTGATTCGTTGTTAATGGCCAGTCAAGGCAGTTCGGTGTGCCTGCTATATTCAAAGGTAGGGCTTAACGCCCAATTCCGCTGAACAGCTTGTGAATTCTCACAACAAATTAAATAAGCTGTGTGTAAAAGCTCAGGTGAAACCAAGGGGGTTGTAAAAAGAGTGCCTGAGACAGTTTCTCTATCTTCGCAAGCACAGGCAGAGAGGTAGCTGGCCAGGCACGCTGGGCCAGCTGTATGATCAGTTGTTTAGTTCTGTGTCGACCGGCTGCTCTTCTAAATCCAGCTCGTCGATAAACTCACCGAGCTGTTGCTCGACTATGGTATTAGCATGGGCAAAATAGGCGATATGAAACACCGCATCGCCTTCGTTCACCAAAGGCAAAGACTGCTGCCCGATAATGATACCGCTGCGTGGCGCCTGTATAGCCACTTCATTGCCCCCCAAAGGGTTGCTGATGTAACCCAGCACCTGCTCTTTATTAACTCGCTCTCCCAGGCCAACCATAGCGCGTACTATTCCGTCAGTATGCGCCCTGACCCAGCTGGTGGAATCTGCTATCACAGGTTCAGGTAGCTTTTTCGAGCGCCTGCCTTTGAGCACCTTAAGCCGCCTTAGCACATTTTCGACGCCTTGCAATCCGGCAGCAATTGCCAGTGGGTCAAAACGCAATGCCTCTCCCCCTTCGTATGTGATCACCGGGATCCCGAGGTTACTGGCCTCACTGCGCAAAGAGCCGTTGCGCAACGTTGCATCTATCACTACGGGCGTACCAAAGGCTTTTGCAATATCTGCCGTTGCTTCGCATTCGAGGTTTGCCCGGATCTGCGGAAGATTTGAGCGGTGTATTGCACCAGTGTGTAAGTCAATAATATGCGTGCACTTGCTGGCTACTCGTTTAAAAAACACGTTGGCCACCCTGGCTGCCAGTGATCCCCGCTCCGAACCGGGAAAGCACCGGTTCAAATCCCGCCTGTCGGGTAAGTAACGAGACTTATGTATAAAACCAAATACATTCACCACTGGCACAGCAATTAACGTGCCTCGCAATGCTTTGGGCTCAACTTTTGTCAGTAACTGACGTACAACCTCTACGCCATTCAGTTCATCGCCATGGATCGCAGCGCATACCATCACCACAGGACCCGCCTCAGCGCCGTTCACCACCTCGATGGGGATCGTAAGCGGAGAATGGGTGTATAGTTTTGCCACCTCCAGCGACAGCGTCTTGCGCTCAGCGACCCCTATTTGTGTGTTTAGTAGTGTAAATACCTGGTTTTTCTTAGCCTTTGCCACGCGTCGCGGTCCTCTTACTGGCTGCATTTTTCTCCATAAATTCTACAATCATACTGGCAATGTCCTTTCCGGTTGCTTTTTCTATGCCTTCAAGGCCTGGCGACGAGTTTACTTCCATCACAAGTGGCCCACGCTCCGAGCGCAGCAGATCGACGCCGGCAACATTTAGCCCCATCGCTTTGGCCGCAGCAACCGCGGTTTTGCGCTCCTCAGGTGTGATCCGAATAAGACTGGCGCTACCGCCACGGTGCAGGTTTGAGCGAAACTCGCCTTCCTGTGCCTGACGCTTCATTGCGGCAATCACTTTATCTCCGATCACAAAACAGCGAATATCCGCGCCACCCGCTTCTTTAATGTATTCCTGCACCATAATGTTGGCTTTCAGACCCATAAAGGCTTCGATCACGCTTTCTGCTGCTTTACGGGTTTCTGCAAGCACCACCCCTATTCCCTGCGTTCCTTCCAGCAGCTTAATCACCACAGGCGCACCACCGACCATATCCAACAAGTCTTTGACGTCATCAGGCTTATTAGCAAACCCAGTAATAGGCATGCCCACGCCTTTACGAGACAACAGCTGCAAAGAGCGCAATTTGTCGCGTGAGCGGGTGATCGCCACAGACTCATTGAGCGGATAAATCCCCATCATTTCGAACTGACGCAACACTGCACAGCCATAAAACGTCACAGATGCACCAATTCTTGGCACCACTGCATCCACCCCAACGATTTTATCGCCTTTGAAGTGAATTTCTGGTTCGTTAGAATTAATGTTCATATAACAACGTAATACGTCCAGCACCACAGGTTCGTGACCGCGTTGCTCAGCCGCTTCAATTAAACGACGCGTTGAGTAGAGATTTTTATTCCGGGATAGAATGGCGATTTTCATTTTAATTCCTTGCTTCAATTCTTTTCTTAGTCAAATAAGAGGCTGCTGGATCAACGCTGATCCGCCCTGCCATTGCTGTGCGCCCCAAAAGCATGCGAAATTTCATGTTATCCCGGTTTGTCAGCGTAATTTCGATGGGCCAGGCCTGGTCCCCTATATGCAGCATTGACTGGATCACATAGCGAGACTCCTGATGGCCACCTGAGTCTGTCACCGTGCGCACATCCAGCACAGGGGCTGTACACACGACTTCATACTCAGTATTTTTTTGTTCCGGATGTATCCAAAACCGCACCCAGGGTGCGCCATCTTGCGTGAACTCTTCAACTTTGAACGCATGTAAGCAAGACGTTCTGGCTCCGGTGTCCACCTTGGCTTTGATGCGGCTTATCCCCAGCTGAGGCAAAGCCAGCCATTCACGCCACCCAACCATCATTAAAGTCGACATGTTTTGCTCCTTGGTAAAAATGCTTTATACCCTTGAGCTTAACCCTAGACCAACGAAATAATTTTATCCAAAGCAGCAAAAAAACTGATTGAACAACGAAAAGTGCATCAACCCGAACCTGATAGCGCTGAGCATCATTCTCCCACCTCTGATTGATGCTTTGTAATCTTATGATCAGCATTTAACGCAATGTAACTAAAAAAGCATAAAAACTTGAGCGGTTATAATTTATAACGAATTCGAATTTCGCATCGAATTTTCCACCTTTAGTATTGCCGTCCTTTTCATGGGCCAGACAACGTAGCCCGTATAGAAATCAACATATAAACAGGAATCTCTATGTTAAGACCGAGTACTCTGGCAGCCAGCATCAGCTTGGTGCTGGGCGCCGCCGCTTCGTTTCAAATTAATGCAGCAGAAAGCCAGGCACCCACAGCCAGTAACACCACAGAAGTGATTGAAGTCACAGGTACTCGCCGCAGCTTGCGCAGTGTTGCTGAAAGCACAGTACCGGTCGATGTGATCAGCATGGATGAAATCACCAGCTCAGGTCAGCTTGAACTGAGCCAGGTTTTGACAACGCTGGTACCCAGTTTTAATTTCCCTAATTCACAACTGGCAGACGGGACAGATCATGCCCGCCCTGCTGTGTTACGCGGGTTGGCACCTGACCATACTTTGGTGCTTATCAATGGTAAGCGCCGCCACGCCAGTGCGCTGCTCAATCTAAACGGGACCGTAGGTCGTGGCTCTACAGCGGTAGACCTCAATACTATTCCAACGGCCGCTATCAAGCGCATCGAAGTTTTGCGTGATGGTGCCGCTGCACAGTACGGCTCAGATGCGATTGCTGGCGTGATCAACATTGTACTAAATGATGCCGACGAAGGTGGCAACCTGTCGGTCACCTACGGTGAATACGATACTCAAATGGCCGGTTCACCTCAGCTGTTGCGCACCTACGAGGATGCTGAAGGCAACCTGGCGTTTGACAAAGGCGCAGATCGCGAGCTGAACGATGGTGGCACAACAACCATCAGCGGCAATATGGGCTTTGCATTGGGCGACAACGGTTTTATCAATGTGGCAGCTGAACTGCGTAACAAGCAGCCGACCAATCGTTCTGGTATCGATGAGCGCGAACAGTATGCCCGGGATGAAAACGGTAAGCTGGATCCACGAGAATTTTCGGCTGAGCGTTATAACCACAGGTTTGGTAAAGCCGACATCGAAGATTTCGCTCTATTCTACAATGCGGGGTACACACTTAACTCCGAGCTGGACCTGTACTCCTTTGGTAGCTTCTCAAGCCGCGATGGTAATTCCGGTGGTTTCTTCCGTCGCCCTCAGGATAGCCGTAACCTGACTGAAGTGTACCCTGATGGCTTCTTGCCGCAAATTAACACCGAAGTACGCGACTACAGTTTCGCAGTCGGTGCCAAAGGTGATGCGGGTGACTGGCAGTACGACGTCAGCACAAACTATGGTCTGAACGACTTCGGCTTTGGCGTATCAAACAGCCTGAACACGTCAATGGGTGCAAGCAGCCCAACAGAATTTGACAACGGTGCTTTGGTCTACAGTCAGCTGTTGGTTAACGCTGAAGCAAAAACCGAGCTGGACTTAGGCCTTTACGATAGTGTGTTTGTGACACTGGGCAGTGAGTATCGCCGCGAAACTTATGAGATCCAGGCCGGTGAATTAGCCTCTTACCAGACCGTTCTGGATGCTAACGGACAACCGGTTGCCGCTGGTGGTGCTCAGGTTCTGGCCGGATTTTCACCAGAAAGTGCGGTTGATGAGTCACGTCATAACATCGCCTTGTTTGCCGAATTGGATACTTACCTGACAACAGACTGGAACCTGGTTCTGGCAGCGCGTTATGAAGATTACAGCGACTTTGGCTCTACACTGACCGGTAAACTTGCAACTCGTTATGTAGTTAATGACCAACTGTCACTGCGTGGTGCCCTGAGCACAGGATTCCGTGCCCCTTCTCTGGCACAGACCTCCTACAAATCAATTGCCACGGTTTTTGAAGACGGTGTACCCAATGAAGTAGGCTTGTATCCGGTAGATACCCCAGCGGCGGCGGCACTTGGCGCACAACCTCTGGAAGCAGAAGAGTCGGTCAACCTGACTACCGGATTCATCTACACCCAGGATGCGTTCAGCCTGACGCTGGATGCATATCGCATTGACATTGATGACCGCATTGTGATGTCAGAAAACCTCAGTGGCGACGCAGTTGAGCAGATCCTGCAACAGGCTGGTGAGTTTAACGTACAGCGTGTGCGCTACTTTACCAATGCCATCGATTCTCGTACTCAGGGCGTAGACATTGTAGCAACCTATCGCTTTGACTTGGCTGATTATGGCAATCTTAACCTGAGTGCAGCGTTGAACCTTAATGACACTGAGGTGACCAATGTGAAAGCGAACCCGGCAGAGCTGGCTGCGCTGGGCGAAAGCTATCAGTATTTTGCTCGTCGTGAAATTGAGCGCTTTGAATCTGGGACACCAGATAATAAATGGAACCTGGTTGCTAACTGGCAGCGTGAGCAGTGGCAGGTCATGGTTAAGGCAACCCGCTACGGCGAGGTCACCGATCCTTCCAGCACAGTTGAAAAAGATGAAGTACTGGATGCCAAATGGATCACCGATCTGGAAGTAGCGTACAAAGTTAATGAGCAATGGCGCGTTGCCCTTGGTGCCAATAACCTGTTTGATCAATATCCACAGGATACCGTCAGCAACATAGGGTTCAGTAACTTTAACCAAATCTTCCCATACTCAGCGTTCTCGGCTTACAGCACCGATGGCCGCTTTGTGTACGGTAAGGTTTCATTTAACTTCTAATTTCGTATCAAACTCCCCTGCGGCTGCACACTCAGCTGTGGGGGTAAACTTTGCAGTTTAGACCCTTATATTTTCCTGCCCAATACTGTTTATCCTGAGACTTTAAAGTATATACCTGCGTTAGGGTTCACTCAAAAAGTTGCTGTTTGACTTGAAGATTACTTTATTGACACAATCAAGAAAAAAAACAAAATACTAACATCTTTACAACAAAAGGAGTTAGTACATGTTTTCAAAAAAACACATATATTCATTATGCTTGGTATCTGCGTCTGTCTTATGGACGAGTGCTTCGGCAGCCACCACTCAACCTGATGACCTGCTTTATCCTTCCATCTCAGTATCTACTGAAGAAATTTCACCGAATAACGTTGAGGGCCCGATTACGATCAATGGCGGTGCCTGGGCCAGTAGTGGTTATGGACCAACATTAAGAAATACGGGCCTTTATTACACGCTGGACCTGCCCGTTGTAGGTTCTGTGCCTTTTGGCTCAAAAATTACGTCAGTTAATTATTCGTGGAGTTACTCATATGTACCGCCAGGCATGTTGGTTTACCTGTGCCTTAATTCAACGAATAATTGTGTCAACGTGAGTACCAGCAAATCAGGTCGACTCACTAACTTCAATGATCAGGCTGCCAACAAGAAATTTATCTTCGCATTTGGTGTCCGTGGCAATGGCAGCGTGCTATCACCGGCCGCTTACGGACAGCGCAGTCAAGTTATCGTCAATTATAATTAGCAATAAGCTATAGGCCTTCAAAAGAAGGCCTATGAACATCACGCATACTCGTTAACACTTAACATGCCTGCTTTTGCCTGATAGTCCATTGGCAGAGCTTTATTAAACGCAATCATTTCGTTATAAATATCAGCATCAGAGGCGCCCTCACCTTTCATACGATTGAACAATGCGATACGTTGCTCAGTCACTTGCTCAGCAATGCGGTCAAACTCGACAGATTGATCGGCCCACTTTTTGTGTGCAACGGGATCAGTCAGTGGTGGCGCCTCGTCGAGGTTTACAGTCATTTTGTTAGGGATAAAAGTGATTGCCTCTGCCATTTCTCTTGCAAATACAGGGTCGGATTCAACATCATCCCGAAAAGAATCCCATGTATGCTTCACGGCCGCGGAGCTGGATTGTGTAGATTGGTTACTGACATCAGCTACCGTGTTGGTAGTCTTAACGGCAGCATACTGCGAGACTGGGTTCACTGCGCTCTGGATAGAGGTATTTAAAATCATAATTCGTCTCCTTGTGAATGTTTTGTTACTTAAGCAAAACCTACGCCACTTCTAAATACCCTTTAAATTTAGAGAATTACCAGGATACATTGCCTGTAGTTGCAAAGAGATGCCGCATTATGGCGTCAAATTGCCGCACCAAACATACCGCTGATTGCCCTGTTGTAATGTGGATATACTCGTATTCCCGGTGATAAAACAAAGCCCGCATAGGCGGGCCTTGTTTAACTGGTTAAACGCTATCGAATAAGATGCCATTGCGTTTGTCGACCAGCCAGATACCAAACTTGCTTACCATCAAATACCGCATCTTGCTCCAGCTTGATTTGGATCCATTGATCATCCCATTCCGGTAACTGGGTTTTAATATTACCTTCAATGGCATAGACAGTATTTGGGTGGAGTTTCCAATCCCCCTGTACAGGCGTTGGCCCCTGATTGTCCCACATGCCGATGGTTGGTCCCGGCGCATGACCCACAAATCCTAACGGATGGGTATAGGTGCTGCTCACGATCCCTGCCGCCTCACTTTGTTTGATGGTATTGGCTAGGATCTCATTGCCCGTTAAGCCAGTTTTAAAGTTACTGGTTAAAATATCCTGCCAGCGATTACCCATCGCCATTGCCTGTTTGAGACCCTTCGGCACATCCGTTTCGTGCAATTTAAGTACATAGCCCATTTCTTGTGTATCGGTACATTGATTGAGGTAACAAATCCCCACATCGGTGTGAATGATATCTCCTGGCAAAATGGTGCGATTATATTCGCCTATGAAAACGTCTTGTTTGGTGGTTTTATCACCCTGCCTCTGAATATTTACATATGGTTGAAACCAGGGTCTGAGCTGAAGTTCTTCGAAACGTTCGCGTAAATACCATTCAACATCTTTGGTGGTGGTTACACCGGGTGTGATCACCTTATTAGAGAATGCTTCAGCAATGACACGTCGTGCCAATGTTACGGCCTGAGGGTATACGTTAAGCTCTTTTTGACTACGCGTCTCAAGCCAACGGATCACCAAATCTTCAGCGTTTACCAATCGCTCCTGGTATTTACCGGGTAATACCTTCAATAGTTGCTGATGTAGCCCCACGCTCAGACCGTCAGCCAGTGCCCAGTCTTCGCTTACGTTAATACCGATGCGTTTTGGATCACGCTCAGCAATGACTTCAGCCAGGCGCTGCCATTGTTGCGCTTTTGTGCCACCTTTCCACACCGTCGGGTACAGGTCCCCGATGGGGTAACGACTGACACTAAATCGCTCAACGCTGCCATCAGCTTGCTTTGAGAAAACCAACAAAGTCGTACGCCGCGCCGCAAACGTAGGTTGTGGTACAAGCGTATAAAACAGCTTGTCCTCTCCATACTCTCGATTAATCACCAGCCACATATCCAGGTCAGCTTCTTGCATCAGCTTAGGGAGTAAATTATCCAGTCGGTCTGTCACCATGTCATTAATGGGCTGAACACGCTCTCGGAATGACAATACATCAGGCAACTCAGCTATCTGCCTGCCCTGCGTATATTCTTCTGCCAGAGAAGGCATGCTCATCCCGCATAAGGTCAAAAATAATCCAATAATTCTCTGCATAATTGTCCTGCTATTTGTTGATAGTGTTTCTGGCAGCTACTGGCTGAGCCAAATAACAACCTGTTTTTAGTTGTAATCAGCAATCAATCATATTGCAGCATCAAGAGGCCATCAAACGAATCAGGACGAATGCATAGTAAAGGGAATAGCGCATTATCATCCTCTATGCCTGTAATTATGTGCAGAAAATTTCGTTACAATTATGAGTTTGGTGGAATCATTGGTTGTTACTGCGCTAGCTGGTATTCGTAAATACGCGTCTTTGACTTTAAGATTTAAGACAGAAACTTGTTGTCGAGGTGTACGAGCAGTAATCTGTCCGCTCGTACTTCAAGCCAAGTTGCGGTTAATTATTAACCGGATCACACCAGCGGTGCCCATTCATTTCTGTGCATTTTACAATTTTGGGGGTGTCTTTTACTGTTAACTGAAACTTGTTGTTTAAGTTAATGCTAGCCTGACCCAAAATGATAGTGTTGAAGCTTGTTTGGCCATTGAAATCATGAAAAAGCTGCCTTTTAGTCCTGTCAATGGTGAGCTCTATATGCGCACCACGAATTAATTCAGCAAATTCATCTTTCAACTTAACAGCGTAATCCTCACCACCAATAACATAAACCCCAGTTGGAATCGCCTGGTCCAGCCCAAATATAGTCTTCTGATACTGATTTATTCGACTACTTAACGCGGCCTGGATCTTTGATTCAGCAGTGATTTCAATCTTATCCTCCAATTTATTCGTTAAAATTGCATTGAAGCCAGGAATGAAGTCGAACACAGAGTCAACATCTATCGAAACGTTAATATCAAAACCCGGATTTAACCTGAGTCCACTGATTACGCCGGTATTAACGTTATAATTACCGCTCAAATTCAATACATTGCTAGAAACAATTATTTTTCCTTTTGCATACCAACTCTTTTTAATTTTAGCTAAGGCATAAACGCTAAAACCGCCAACAGTCGCTGTTACATCGCCATTTGGCTGGCCGCGAAGACTCACTTTGAAAGGGCCTTGTATTTTAAAATCGAATCCATACAGGCTAGCCTTACCTGAAATAGCAGCGGTTACCTCATTTTTAATTTGGGTATACATTTCATCTTCTACCGCTCTCAATTGTTTGATCTTTTCAGTTGCTTTCAGCAAGCCCATGTGCTGTTTGCTATAAGTAACATTTTGCCCATGCCGCCGGTAGGTAAATTCACCAGTCGCATTCCACTGCTCTACATATTCATATTCCTCATAGATATCGAAAGCGTTGGCTTGTCCAAAAAATGCAAACGAGGCTATAACTGCAAGTATCCATAAATTAATGTGTCTATTCACGATTTACTCCTTTATACAATTGAATTCATTATTGCTTTGCCATTACACCTCCTATTCAAAACCGCTAAATAACAGATATAAATGGCGCGACAAGAATACGCTCCAACCCGACCAAAAGCAAACGAAAATCATTTTTATTTGCATTAAAAGAGAGTGGAAACTAACAAAATATCTTTGTCCAAAAGATATAAGGTGGGATTGATTAAATTTCTGGCTATTGAAAAAATGAGAGAAGTATCAGGTGATAAAAGTGACGTGATGACCTTTGCAATCGCAAAGGCCTTAGCAAACAGAAAAGTTACTTAGCCTCGTTTAAAATTTGCAAATTATCGGTAACGCCTTTGGCCATTGGCACAAGGAAAATTTGTGCTTCCTTGAGGCGCTCAGTTGGTACGCCAAGAATATATTGGTCGCCAAACTTATACACTTCTTGTGACTCATAGCGGCTTGTTTGACGCCAGAACAGCTCTCCCTTTTCATTGTAGCCATCAATTTGCAGGATAATTTCTGGCCTTAGCTCAATAAAGTTGGCGTTTAGCTCTTGTGCGCCAACCGCCAAGTCCGAGCGCTCAGTATAATAAATGGTCACAAACAAGTTAAGATAAGCACCATCAACCAGTGGATAATCATACTCAACGCTTAACAGCTCGTTATTGTCACCGTATTGCATGCTCACTTCAGACTCTGTAACAGGGTTCAGTGGCAGTGCAGCACGCTGGCGAATGCCATCAACCAGAGTCGTTTCAAAAGTATGTAACTGCTCCATCAACTCATTTCTCTGAGCCGGGTCAAACATGTTCAGGATCTCCTGCACGCCCTTAATGGCTGTGGTTAACTCTGAATAATCACCAGACAGGTTTTGATCTGTATCTCTGATCGGTGCCAGCTCTACCTGCAATGTGCGTATATTGATATTGCCCTGATAATCATGCGTCAGCGGTTTACTGGCACACCCAGCGACTAAAATCATCAAACCCAATAAAAAGAAATGTGTTAACGTTCTCATATTGCTCTTTTGTTTAATCTACTTTGCTCTCAATCAGCAACTGTACTCACGGCGTCCACTGTAAACAGGTTTCTGCCGCCACTCCTATTCTCCCCCGTTGAGCAAGCGAGAATATCCATTTTCGCGCAATAATAACCTATAGCTCACTTCTGGCAATAGTGTCTTAATGTATTCCAATTGTAAAAATACGTAGATTGGCGAATAGTTGAGTGTCAACTTACTGATATGAAGATGTCGCGGGCCTGAAATAACCGAATCGTGTATTTGTCCACTTTGTACGCAAAGTTGGAAACTCACCGGCCAGATGCTGCCATATGATATAATCTGACCTGAGCAACTGGGATAATTAACATGAAAATGAAATTACTTTATCTACAACTCGCAGCACTTATTGCACTGAGCGGCTGCCACTCTTCCGGTCAACCTCATCGGACCACGGCGAATGCAATCGGGCACTGCAACCCCCTAACCTATCAGTGCCATCAACAACGTAAAAACAGCCCAATCAGCAAATCAATTCAGGCCAAGCTTGAGCGGGCTAATACACTGAGCCGTTCAGGTAAAATACTCCCTGCAATAGAACTTTTAGAGGGCCTAACCCCAGGTACTAAGGCTGAGACTGCTGCAATAAACTATCAACTTGCGCTGGTGCACGATCGTAACCAAATGGACCATATGGTGGTGTATTACGCACAAGCCGCGCTGTCCGGGCAACATTTGGACTCAGAAAAACACGCGACACTGTTACGCCTTGAACTTCTCAGATTATTTAGACTGGGATATTTTGATGAAGCTAAAAGTAAGATCGGCGCCTATTACACATATATGGGGATAACAGCAGACAAATATCTTGATCCGGTGTTGCTTTATATTGCCTTACAGCAGGACGATAAAGCGGCAATGAGTGCACTCAGAGAAAAAATGAATAAAAGCTCACAAAAGTCAGATGTCTACGCCAGTTTTGTCGCACTCACCTCAGTGAAGATAGAGCAAGCGAAACAACCTAGGTTTTCTTTGCCCAAGGAGCCCGTTGTTAAATATCAGGTGCCATACGACTATCCGAGAGAAGCAGCTTACCAGAGAATTGAAGGCCATATATCGCTACAATTTGATATCGATAGTCAGGGAAAGCCCGTAAACATTACGGTCTTAAGATCAAGCCCTACAGGCGTTTTTGACCAGGCTGGGATTGATGCATTAACGCAATGGCGGTACCTTGTCAATCTGGACACGAATGGCAAAGTGATCGAAGGCCAGGCACTTAACATTGAATTTCGGTGGGGCCTGAACTATTAACCATTTGCCCGCTCACAAACCAGGACAGACCTTATAACCGGCTCAATTTAATTACGTGATGATACCCAGCCAAGACAGGATAAGTCCGAAAACGATTTGGGCTTATCCTGACTACTAGGTCGCAACAA
This sequence comes from Pseudoalteromonas sp. McH1-42, assembly GCF_022347845.1. NCBI lineage: Bacteria > Pseudomonadati > Pseudomonadota > Gammaproteobacteria > Alteromonadales > Pseudoalteromonadaceae > Pseudoalteromonas > Pseudoalteromonas sp. McH1-42. Next base: position 19,402 of record NZ_JAKRFU010000017.1, read on the forward strand.
AACAAAGTATTTCGCTAACCTACCATTAGCTCATCATGCTGTTGATATAAGGTAGACGCTTCAAGCTGCTGACCTTTGACAATGCTGAAATGCCTGCCACCAAAACGAACTCTCCCCCGCTTGCGTTCAATGAGAGACTCAGCCATAGATTTATCTTTCATACGATCAACAAACTGTTTGCGCGCACGATGGATCTGGATATTGATATGACTCTCTGTCAGTCCCAAATCACGCGACAGTTGCTTCACCGACACCCATCCCTGCGAAGCATCATCGACTTGATGTTGCATATCTTTTACCCGGTAACGCGCCAACAGTGCGGTCAGATAATGGTGTGTCCGGGTTTCAAAATCGACTTTCTCTTGCGCTTGCTTCACCTGTAATTCGGCGTACTCCTCATCCTGGCTCAGTGTAAATAAGTATTCCAAATCGGCTGGATCCGTTTCAGTTACTTCCGCTGTACACTCCTGCTGACTTGCTCGTGTCTGGATCAAACTCCAAACCTGTTGCGCAAACCGCAGTTGCTCACCATCGGTAATACTAACGGGATGTTCAGAGCCGACCTCCTCATAACACCAGGATTGCTCCGTACTGTTGAAATACACTATCAGCTCGGGATCCGATTCACTCGGTAGCAAATGATAGTTTTCCAACTGAATCACCGGCTCTTGTCCATCGACAAGCTCATCATGACTATATGGCACCAGCAAATCTTCAGGTGGTGCTAAGTCTGTGACACAGAAACTGTGACAACTTGAGTCGGAAAACCGAATTTCGTCATTGATGTTTAATGCAACATCCTGATTGTAAGGCACCCTGACATCATTTAACCAGGTGCCATTACGACTCAAATCACGTAAAAACCAGTAGCCCTGTTGCCATTCAATAACGGCATGGATCCGCGAAATAGCCAATTCATCAAAGCAGCTATCCACGGAGTGTTTGAGTCGCCCAAATCGATGAAATGACTTTAAATATAAATACTTAGATTGCTGTTTATGCTTTAACGTGGCCATAGTCGCTCCTCGATAACGGCTCTGGGAGGCTGTCACACAATGTGTTGTGCCAAATCCCAGTTTACTGTCCCTTCATAAGCATAACACCGTTTACTGAAAACACAGATTTCACCACATTACACCTAAGTATTGTCATATTCAAAACAGTCGCGACTAGCCTCTGAGCGGATAAGCTGGCATTTGATTTGCTTAAACGTTACTATGACAATTCGGTACATATGGCACTGTTCAAGGCCACTTTCCCGGCACAAGAAATACGTTTAACGCGTTGCCATCCGTAAGGCACAAGATAATAGATAACATGGATAAATCGCACCAACCTTCACACACAACGCAGTCAGCGGATCACAATATCAGAGTCCAGCAAGCTGACTTACCCGAACATTATCATGTTATAAAAGTGTTAGGGGAAGGAGGGATGGGCGAAGTATTACTCGCAGAAGATACCCGACTCAACCGCCAGGTTGCTATCAAGCGACTTAAGATGCATGGCACAGGCGAAGATATCTCTGTCGCAATTGCAGAGGCACAGATCCTCGCAAGATTAAATCACACTCACATCGTTCAGCTTTACGATATAATAACTACGCCCTCACAGGTCTTCCTGATTATGGAGTACGTTGATGGCAACACTTTACTTTTTCACCAGAAAACTCACATACTGAGCCTCGAGCAAAAGCTCACACTACTGATACAAATCGCCAATGGTGTTGCAGCGGCCCATCAATGTGGTGTGATCCACTGTGACCTTAAGCCGTCAAATATCCTGCTCGATACAAATCAGCAAGTTAAAATCACGGACTTTGGCATTGCACGTCTCACTCAGGCACATGAAGATGAACATACTGCCAAAGTGCATCAAAGCCATGGCAGTATACTGGCAATTTCACCCGAACAGTTACGAGGAGATACCCTGACTCCTCAATCGGATTTATTTTCTTTTGGCGTATTAGCGTATGAACTTATCAGTGGACGCCATCCATTTGGCAAAACCAATATACGTGGACGTATTTTAACGGGTGAGTATGACAACGCCGATGAGATCATTCCAGCTCTGCCTGAGCCGCTTTGCTGTTTGTTGAACCAACTGCTTTCAACCTCCCCCAAAGAGCGCCCGGCGGATGCAAGGCAAATAGCCAAGCGTCTTGAACACATTCTGATAGCACTCACACAAAATGCGATATTGGAACAAGAAACAGTGCCTCTGCACGCTGCACCTGAACAGCAAAACAAGGCACCTAAGATAAGTTGGTACACGAATCGTCGCGTCGTATTTTTGGCTTCGTTTTGCATCATGGTGTTTACGCTCATCACCTTTTTCCTGACCTGGAATAGCTCGGAGCGCACAGATACCACCCGTTATATTGCGGTGCTAAAGCCACCGCAAAAAAATGTAGTGAGTGCAACGATCAATCAAGCTATCAGACAATACATTTTGCAAAATGAAGGACTGGAACTGGTGGTTTATAACCATGAGGCCTATTCCAGTCTACAGGAAGTGGCTAGCGCTACAGGTGCCACTGATATCATTACCAGTGAAATAGACTGCTCTGATGCCAGCTGCGAAGTCACATTCAGCAGGTTATACGGCGACAAGTGGACGGTTCAGCAGCAAATATCCTGGCCCATGCCAGCCAATACACACCTGAATAATTTTTATACGGCTCAGCAACATGCCGCAAAGCTATTTGGGGAAATTGCACCAAAAAAAGTGCAGCGCTGGAAAATAAACCAAAAAGAATATCTGGATTATCTTGCCATATATGAAGATGTTAACACCAACGGGGCTTACAACATCGATAGCCTCAACAGGCTGGAAGCGCTTTTAACTGACGCCCCAGAACTTTCTGCCGCGTATACTCTGCTGGTCGATGTTGGATTAAATATTTATCATCAAAGTAAAGATGACGCGATACTGGCTCGGTTAAGCATGAAGCTTAATAACGCACCCATAAGCTATAAACAAAGTGTACTTTTTCAAAGAGAAATGATGCTTCTGGCGTTGGAAAAAAATGATATGCAAGCCTTTGACATACACTACGAAAAAGCCACAGCCAGGTCGCTAAGTGACTATGACGCGCAAATTATTTTAGCTCGTAAAGCAAAAAAACAAGGCGCACTCGATCAGTCTATTGAGCACCTTGAGAAGGCGCTTTCTTTGCGCAGTAGCACCTTTGTGATGTTTAACCTTGCCAATGACCTGTATTTAAATAGTCAGTTTGAACGTGCTATCTCCCTGTTGAATGAGATTATTGAAATCACACCCGATGACTACCTGGCTAACCAACTACTTGCTGACATCTTTATGATACAGGGGCAACTGGACAAAGCCATCACACGATATCAAGTCGTCGTGCAAAAAGATCCTCAACCAATGGATTTGAATATGCTGGCATTGACCCTGATGCTAGATCAACAATACCCGGCAGCGCTGGAAGTAGCCAGATCTTTGCCTGATGTCGAAAATAATACCTTGTTTTTACTGAACCTTGCGGACATAGAAAAGCTAAATGGCAATATGCAGGAAGCAACTCAACATTATCAACGTGTCATCCATTTAAATGCAGATCAGCACTCAATGTATGAATTACTCGACAGAGCGCAAGCTCATGCCCAACTGGGTCAATTTGAGCAAGCTATCAGCACCTTAAATCGTGCAATTAAGCTTTCCCCTGACAACAGTGAATATGCTTTCACGGCAGCGCTGGTTTACGCCTTGGCCAATGAACAAACGTCTGCAATCGTTCATGCCAAAGCCGCATTAGAAGTGGGTTATGGCACAGTTTGGTTTAATTTACCCTGGTTTAGGTCTTTGTGCGGTAATCCAGGCTTTCTCGCATTATTGACACAAGAAAGCCCGCTATGCAGAACTAGCCCTCAACCTTCAGAAGTTTGATGCTGTTTAGGCTGGTTTATTTCTTCGTACACCTACTCTAGGGTCCTGAGAGTAGAATATCTCGTTCAGCTGACCCGCTGAGTTATTTAATCTCACAGCAACGAAACGGAAGTCGATGGTTTCAAACATGTCACCCGGCAGAGCGGCATTACGAAGCACATTATCAATCGTCAGAACCAGGGTTTTACCTGAGCTTTGAATTTCTGTCGTCAGATTATAATCCTGTGCATCTTGCTCACTGGACAGAGAAATACCGTTTTGCCAAAAGCGCCAATCTCCTGACGTGCACTCTTCCATCTCTACAATAAAAACAGCCTGCTGTTTGGAGATCAAGGCACGCCGAGCATTATCTGAAATGCCAGGTATATCACCCAAATCAAACTCAACATTGAGTTGCGCATCCTCCGATACCAACTTATATTCTCCACACTCCTGATCGTAGTATTTCAAACCCCACTGTTCACTCGTGCCCGTCGGGCTAAGTCGAAACAGAAAACTCTTGCTGTTAAGTTCTACACTCATAACTTTGTTTTGCATCTTCGTCATTCCTTATCGGTTATTTCGCTGTTCAGCTTACTCCGTGTTTTAGAAAAACACCAATGAAATCCGCTAATTATTATTCCTTTTACCACAACAAAATATCTCCTGCTAGTGCATGTAAGAAGGTGTAATACTGGTGTAATGGTGTGCGTGAGCAAATCTCTTCATAGTATTGTCCCAGATAGGTAAACTATTAAGTTATCATTATGACTTTTGAATATAATTCTCGCCCAGCAGAGGCCGAAAACCGCAATACAACATGCGAAAAAGTGATGTATATCAGTGGTGTACAGGTAAGACCTGCTGGTCTGGACGGGGCCAGGCTCGTCGCAGTCGGCGGTACCAACGCCTTTCAGGCACATCTGGATGCAACGCGCGCAAACTACCCTAATACCCGCTTGCTGCTCAGCCTTTCACCTGATGATAACGGTTGGCGCTACCTTAGCCAGGACATTAATGGCTGCCAGGGGTTTTGTCAGAGTGTGGTCGATTTTTTGCAACACTATGATCTGGATGGACTCAACCTGGATGCTGCCTCATATTATGCTCAACTGGAAACACAAGCAATCAGAGGCAGCACGCATTATAAAAACCTGGTTACTATTTCATCTCATGATTTCGACGCATTGCTGTTAGGTCTAAAGTATCAGTTTGGTCAGGCTGCACGAATTTGCGGGCAATCCTATTTATTGACGCAAATTACTAACAGTACTGCACCGCTATTAAACCACAGCTATGCTGGGGAACTGGCGTGCAATAGCGAGGTTATCGGAGAAATGCAAACCCCACTAACAAGTAAAGGCCGCAAAGTTTGCCTGAGTGATAAAGAGGCAGCCACACTAAGAGGCGGTGGCAGCTCTGGCAGAATGAGTGGCGTTATCAAATACCATAAAAACACACTCAATCACACGCAAGAACGAGATTATTTCAGATATAGCCGTTTTGTAAATTTGATAAATGACTAGACCTTTGTATCAATTAGCTTGATGCCGCCAGAGTAGTCAGAGCGCTCAAAGCAGCCTGCGCATGGTTGGTCTGCACAAAAATATGATCGTGATAAAACGCGGCAACTACATTGGCACTGATCCCCTGTTCGGTCAGACATCGCGCAACGGCAGCTGTAAGGCCAACGGCTTCCAGACTGGAGTGAACACTCAAAGTTATCTGATGAAATGGGCCTTCATACTCAAGGCCATACTGCTGTGCCGCCGCTTTTTCTACTATCAGTGTTAGCCCCTCTTGTTCCTGAAAGGTTGCAATGGGATTCAGTGGCACATACTCATCAAGGCGGCCCGATACAGTACAAAAAACATATTCGGGCTCATGCAAAACAGGTTCCATGGTTTTAAGTAATGCTGTCAATTCAATAATACCTGCCATTCCAGTCGTTCCTTTTTCAGGTTATTTCACACCCTGCTACTCTAGCAAACTCAAATCACAGCGCCAAGCTCAATAAAATCTCTTAACCAATACAGAGCTGAGTGCAAAAGCATTAAATTAAACATATAAAACCCATCTTATTCAATTAAAATTAACCCGCATGTAATGAGAAGTAACTAATACTTCGTAGTTTACCCCGATTGAATCCTGAATAAATTCCTTAACTTGTATTCATCAACCACCTAAAAAACCTTGTTTGCAGCCATACAGCCGGGTAATAAGTCACTGAATAGGCAGACTTATTGCTTAAAAAGGAGTTTGGACAGACAAAGTTGTTATTGCTTTGGAGTCAACGATGAACGAGTTAAACCACCCAGCTACACGCCAGATGTCGCCTTTTGAACAGCATGCGCCACTCACAAAATCACTCACCCGTTATCTGAATAGCCGGCTGCCACCGCACCTGCTAAAACAGGTGCAACTGGAAGTTAGCGACTTCAACAACCCGGCCAGAACACACATCTATTTCAATCAGGACAATCATTGCACAAAAGCCGAACAACATAGCTTTCCCATTGTTTATCAGCGCAAAAAGATTGGTGCCCTTAATCTGATCAAGAACCAGGATACACAGCCAAATCAAAACCAATTATCGCTGATCACCAGTCAACTCGCCGTGTTAGTCAGGCGTAATTCTGTCCAGTCTCTGTCACATCATCACCTTGGGCATGCCATTACCCTGATGGGGTATAGTGAGCCCATCATGGCATTGGAAAAAACCATTGAACGGATCGCTGAAAGCGGTTGCCCCGTATTTATCCAGGCAGAGCCGGGTAGCGAAGTGCTTGACGTAGCTTGCAAGTTGCATTTTAACGGCCCATCCAGTGCACATGCTTTCTATGAAATCGATTGTGCGAGCCTGAATGACGCACAATTTTCTGAAAAGCTTCACTTTATTGCCGGTCGCTTCAAGCGTGGCTGTGTATTTCTTAATAATCTGGAAAGCCTCAGTCAAAGCCAACAGGGTCTGTTATGTGATATGCTCACAACTCGCAGCAACCATATCGGTACTGAGTCGACAGTTAACCTGCAACAAATCAGGTTAATTACGGCCAGCAGCGAAAATATAGAAAAACGCATTACACAAGGTCAGTTCTCCAGCTCTCTGTGGCAAAAAATAAACTTCTTCTCAATCACCCTGCCGCCCCTGCGCGAACGTCATGAAGATATATTGCCGCTGGTGGATGTGTTTACAAAACGGCATCGACTGTACCGGGAACAACGATTTAGCGAAGCCGCTCGGCAAATTTTTTGCAATTACCATTGGCCCAACAACACACAAGAACTTGAAAAAACGGTACTTCGCTTACTGACCTGCACACAACGTCCTGAGATAGATGTCTGTCATATCAAAGAATTATGTCCGCAGCTGGTAACTGATAACCAGTATTCAAACGAGCACATAACAACACGCTGTATTCAGGCCTTACTTGATCAGGAGTTAAGTGTGTTTGCCAAGTTTCATCCTAGCATGCAAAAAGCGCTCAGCTACATCAGTACACACTGGCAACACGACCTTTCGCTTGGCACGCTGGCGGCCAACGCATTTGTCAGCCCTTCTCACCTGTCCTACTTATTTAAACGCACACTCGGCAAAAGCTTTAAACAAATTCTCGCTGAGCTAAGAATACGACATGCCTGCCGTATGCTCGAAAAAAACCCCAACATGAGGATCACTGATCTCTGCATGGATGTCGGGTTTGGCGATCTCAGTCACTTTGAAAAGATCTTTCGTCGTTATACCCAGGTACCTCCTCGCGAATATAAAAAGCGCTTACAACAGGCGGTCCGTTGTCACCCCTGATAGCAATGCAAATTACTCACAATACGTCATATAAATATCCCCGGGTTGTCACAGAAATAGACCTTTGCCGACTTCTTTGACCACCCGGGCAACCACCACAGACATGGCTTGGTTAAACCTCTCTATGTACCGCTAAACACATTGCCACGTTTTACCCGATTACTTCAGCGCTTCCCCTCAGCACCCTATTCACTCCAAAGCTAAGCTCCTGTTAATTATGTAAAAGAAGGAAAAAATCGTGAAAAAGCCATTTCTGTTTGCACTGAGCTCAGTGCTTATCAGTACAAGCGCAAACGCAGCCCCCCCGCAACTTAGCCTGTCAGGCTACATAAAAGTCGATGCACTCTACCAGCTGTCAGGACACAGTGGTGATCGAACAGATTATGCGACCTTAGGACAAGGGGAGCCAACCAACACAACACGGATTCATGCCAGAGAGTCACGAGTCAGAGCAAGCTGGCAAAGTGACCAGCACTCCAGCCTGACAGCTGTACTGGAGCTAGACTTTTTTGCTGAGGGCTCATCTCCCAGCTCAGGCAGTGAGAAAATAGCTAATGGGGCCACACCGCGCCTCAGGCTCGCTTATATAGATACCGGGCACTGGCAAGTTGGTCAAAACTGGTCGAACTTTGTCGATGTCACGAGTTTTCCCGAGACGCTCGACTTTGCCAACGAAGCAGGCCAGTCCATGCTGCGTCAGAGTCAGATCCGATACACTTACAGACACGCCAACTGGCAGTTAAGTGTTGCCGCAGAAAATCCACAAACAGATTACGTCAGTACTGAACCCTCAGCACAATCCGATTACAACAGTGTCGACCCCTTGTTTGATATGAGCGCCCGGGCACGCCTGACACTCAGTTCAGGGCATGTTTCTTTGCAGTCGGTTTACCGTCAACTGAAACTCGAAAACACCACTCAGTCAAACCAATCAGAAACTGAACATGCGTTTGGTGTTGGCTTATCAACTAAGCTTACTCTTGGTTCAAATACAACGCTGAAAGGCTATTTAGGGTATGGCAGAGGACTAGGACGCTATACCCAGGAAGCCAACAATTACGCCGCTTACCTGACACCTACTGGACTCAATTTACTCAACAGCGGTGGAGGCTATCTAGCCTATCAGTATCGCTTTGATGAGCGTTGGCGTAGTAACCTAAGTCTGGGTACAGTACATATCTCGCACCCCAAATCGATTACCTCTGACAGCCCTCTGTCTTATAAATTTACCTCACTGCACTTCAACACAATCCACCAGCTTTCCACGGCAATGTACATCGGGCTCGAGTACTCACTGGTTCGTCGAGTGTTAACCAATCAGCAAACACATTGGCTGCGCCGTATTCAGCTATCAACCAAATATCGCTTTTAAGGACACGCCCATGAAATCTAACCCTTTTTTTCTACTCTGTCTGCTATGTTGTTTGTTTACCCCCAGTACCTTCGCAACTCAGACGCAAACCGACTCGCCAAGCCTGGAGCAGGCACCTGCACTGGCCAAAATACTCAGTCGAGGCACATTGCGTGTTGCAATGTATCACAAAGACACGCCCCCGTTTTACTACCATGATACCCAAGGCAAGCTGACCGGTGTTGACGTAGAGCTGATCAGAGGCTTTGCCGATAAGCTGGGCGTTACGCTGAGCTTTGACCGCAGTGCGAAAACCCTGAACCAGGCAATTGATATGGTTGCCGAGGACAAAGCTGATCTGGCCATCTGTAAACTCAGTGTCACCTTTGAAAGAGCCAGCCGGGTACTGTTCACCCGCCCCTATATTCGATTGCGTAAAGGCCTGTTGGTTAATCGTATTTTGCTTCAGCAACAACTCAACAACCGCAGCAAAATTGAAACTATCCAGACACTACAGGGCAAATTGGCGGTAATTGGCAATTCTTCCTACGTCGGCTATGCCCGGCAAAGATTCAGCCAGATGACGATAGTGCCCTATCCCACCTGGCAGGACGCCATCCAGGCTCTCAAAGCACAACAGGTGATTGCGGCTTTTCGCGATGAAGCTGAGGTAAAAAAAGTCATAGTCGACAATAAAAACAATGCTATGTCATTGCTCACCGTGGTGCTGGAAAAAGACTATGACCCGAAAGGCATTGCTTTAGCGCCTAATGCGCACTTCTTAAGAGCACTACTTGAATCCTATCTCGATAACCTCTCACTGGATCTGAATGCCGACAAAGTGTTGTTTGACTACGACGACGTCATCAATCAGATCCATCGCTATTAACGGAGTAATCATGAATAAGTTTGTATTTTACCTGCACCATCTAAAAAGCAACTGGGCCATTTTTATTGGCGCCGGAGCCGGTATCCATATCGGCCTGAATGAACCCCAATTGATTAAAGTCGTATCACCACTCGGACAGTTTTATCTCGATATGCTAACTATGTGTGTGCTGCCAATCCTGCTCACAGCGATTGCTCTGAGTATTGGCCGCTTGCTGAATCAACCGGACAGTCAGCGCTTTGTCAGTCGCCTGAGCTGGGTGTTTCTGGGCGGTATTTTTGCAGCCAGTGCAACCGGCACTTTATTTGGCCTGATGTTCAATCCCGGCAGCCACCTGGATACCGCCTCACTGGATGCAATAGGTAACGTGATCCAGGACCTATCTGCGGTCGATTTGGCGGTGGATCTGAATGAAACTTATCAACCTCCCAAAGAAAGTTCGCTCCTTCAGGCTTTCTTTTTTACCCTTGTCCCCTCCAATATTTTTTCCGCGCTGGCCAATGGCTATACCATTAAGGTACTGTTTTTCGCAATTTTATTCGGATTTGCCATTGGCACCATCAAACATACTGTAGCAGAACACATCTGTACCTCTTTTGAAGCGATTTACTCGGCTTTTAGCAAACTCGTCCAGTGGCTAATGTATGTGTTTCCATTTGGTTTGTGCGGCCTGCTTGCCTCAACGCTATCGCAAATCGGCTCTGACGCCATTCTGGCCATGATCAAGTTTATTCCCGTCGTGATTCTAACTTTTGTCGGCTGGTTTGTACTAATGTGTTTGGTTCTTTGGCATCGTACGGGGACCTTTTGGTATTCTCTTAGTGCACTCAAAGAACCCATTACAGTGTCACTGGGTACGGCGAATTCAATGGCGAGCCTGCCAGCAGCGCTGAATGCACTAACCGATAAATTTGGTTATCAAAAGCAAAAGGTCGATTTACTGGTGCCCCTTACTTTCAACCTGTGTCGAATTGGCCCAACGCTTTATTTTGCGCTGGCAACCGTGTTTGTCGTGCAAATATATAATCTCGATATAGATTTGCTTACAGTGATGGTGATCATTATTGGGTCCGTTCTGGCGGGTACTGCTACCGCAGGTTCCTCAGGTGTATCTATGCTTACCATGCTGACTTTGGTCTCTGGTCCGCTTGGGCTTCCCTTGGATGCCGTTTTAGTGTTATTCGTGGTGATAGATCCGATTGTTGCACCGTTTCGGGTGCTGGCCATAGTACACAGCTCGTGCGCCATTATCTCAGTAGTGCTACCGAAACCCAACCCAGACGAAAAGCGCCTAACGCAACAACACTCCTAACAAATCATCCGGGTCGTCAAATCACGACCCGGTGATACCTCAGGCAGAATTAATAGGACACAAAAGCCGAGCCCAGACATTGCCTGGTATCAAACTGATTAAAGCCACGGTGGTGCAATTGCCGTGATAGCCAGTTGCAATGGTAAGTAGCGGCAAGATTAAATTTATACCAGTTAGACTCTCTAAATTGGCTCAATGCCAGAATGCGCCCCGCTTTGGTGATCTGGCCATATCGACGCGCCTGCTCCAAAAAAGCCGTTTCCCGTGATGCTGTATTACCTTTATCAGCCAGTTCAGGCATTTTGTATTCACTGAGCAATGCCGTCCACAAGCGCTCCCGGCTTACGCTGTTCGGTGTTTTGATCATTTGCGGATACATAGCGCACAACCTACGGTAGATAGCCTGAACACGCGCATTTCTGCACATTTGCCAGTCGTTGCCAAACAGTTTCAGGGGTTTATTGTGTTGCCAGCAATCCAGCGCATAACAGGTCGCAAGCCAGCTCTGACAAAGCGCCGGCCAGTGCGCTAAAGGCCAGGTACTCTGATAAACGTAGAGGCGACAACCAAACAAAGCTTCAGACATCCGCTGTACTTCATTGTGATAACGAGACTTAAAAATCACGTCGTTGAGCATCCTCCGGGAGAACCGGCTGTCCGGCTGACACATCAAAAAGGCGGGTAGCTTGTTTAACTGAGGTTTAATCATTGTTTCAGCCAACCGCCCAGAGGGGGAAGTTGACAAACCAGCTTCGTCTAATAGCAGTGCTGGTTCACCCATTCGTTGCTCATACTCACCAAAAGCCGGTAAGTGAGAAAAAGCCAGTTTACAGTGAGCTGGGCCAAAACTATCGATATTATTATCCGCACACCCCGTTTGGATCGGCGTAAGGTACGTTGAGTCGCAATGCCAGTTTAGGGTCTTTTGCGGTACCCGCTGCAACACACCCTGCCCAGCATATTTCGCCAACAGACGTGCGCGTTTGGGTTCAAAGTTAAGAGCAAGCCCTGCCAGGTAGGTGCCATAAAAATGGAACAAGGAAGTCATAAAGGCTCCGGAAAAATAAATTGCGTAATACGTTGAACCAAGTAACTCTTTGCTCTCCTGGTTCAACACATGGCGGCGCTGAGTAAGCCCGTGAGAGACGTGTGCTACTGACTAGGCTGATGATGGGCGCGCAGGCATTCTGTAAAACGATTGATGGCTCTTTGCGCTGTCAATTTATCTATCGTTGACGTCATTTGAGTCAGGTCACAAAATGTTTGCGCGGCTTTGACCCGCTGCTCAATAATGGCCTGAAAAGCCTGCGCAAACGCAAAACTACTTAGCTGACAGTAGATACGATGCTGTTCGATACCTGACAGCGCGTTGCGTGGCAAACTGTAAGAAACCAGGTAAGGTGGTATGTCAGAGACCTTACTATGATTGGCAGCCTGAGGGAAAAGTACGAAGTCGGTCGTGCGATATCTATCCATGATGTCATCACAAACAGGGAGGCTATTTGCATTCCCAAGCGCATAACTGCAAAACAACACATCCACACCTTCAATGAGTTCAGATAACAAGGCATTAAAAGCATACCTGATCCCTTGCGGCAGCTCTTCTTTTACCTGTAAGGGGGTAAATGCCTCTCCGGTTACACTGTATTCACTTGCCCAGCTTTGTCGCGGCAAAGTCGGTATGACGCTGTGCCGATTTCGGCTCGCCAGCGTATAACCCAGATCGAACAATTCCGTTACTTCAGGTTGATCTGACAAACAGGCGAATCGACGCCCATCGGGGGCCTCACATAAACGAAAACTCAATGTACTCATTTTTTCTGCTCCATAGTTTGAACATTACACTAGGATCAGAATAAGATTTATCGCGCCAATTTATCGGGGGATTTCTGCTGTTTTTTGCTGTAAATCTATGCACTTAGTCATAGCAATACATGGGCTGATTACCATTACGACTTTTGCAAGTCGACAGCCAGCATAATCAGACCATGGTACTATCATTGTGCGTGGCGACTTGACGTCACTGCATCGATCAACTCACTGAGCATCAATTGAATTTGCTCAAGCGTAATATCAGGATCGCTGGTCAGCTTTTGTTGGATAGCAAGGATGCTCAGGCTTACTGAAGTGAGTTGCTCCAGTTCTTGTATACGCACATGTGGAGCCTGTGATTGTGTACTGTTGTCAGGTGAAGGAGTAGTTGGCGGAGCAATAAATGACTGTGCAGTTTCAACCACTCTGTCGAGTATTTTATACACCAAATTAGCAGAGAACCCACCGACCAATGCCATCGTAATTCTCAGCGCAGCCTGGCTGATCTCAGTACCACGATGCTGTGCAGCTGTGGCATCGGCTACTGCTTGCAAGTCAATCGGGATCAATTGTGTAAGAATGATCCCGGCAATCAGACCGACTACAAAGCGCACCCAGTAAGAACTTTCATATTTGGGGTCGTAACAACCCGCGGTCACATAACTATTTGCTTTAAACAGCGCAGAAAATGAGGCCCCAATTGCCGCAGCAGCGAGCAAAATTGCCTGCACATATAGCAACCTGGTTCCTTCCATATCGAACATACTGGCAACCATGTTCTCGTTGTTAATGTAACTCGACAGACTTAGTGCAATAAGCGCGACCAGTGAGCTGATCGCCACCAGCATCATTTTTCGGATCAATTTCACCCGACCCAAAAATAACAACCAGGATCCCTTATGGCTTTCTTCTGCCATCAGCCAAATGGTCTCTGGTTTAGCCGGTGATACCAGCTCAGCCAAGCGGTTGTGTACCCGGGCAAGATCCCGCGCACCTGCCACGTTTTTATCTTCGAGATCAAGTTGATATAGCATGATCACCGTGCTTTCTGGTACCTGTAATCCCTTGCGAAATGCAAATGCCATCATAGCATGGCATTCTTCGATGAGTTGCGTCCATGGCCTCAACCGGATGGTTGGTGTCCCAGCCTCAGGCACTTTGCTGGCAGCTTGCGTAACCATTTACCTATCCTCCCTGATTCACCAGCTAAACTTACTCACCAGCCGACTCTGATAGTCAAGCAAACATGCTTCGCCTCCCTCTCGCATCCACAAAGCCTGTTTACTGTTAAAACTGAACCCGCCTGTTTGTGGATGACACAGGCTAGTATAAACCCGCACCATGCCTTGTGGGCGTAATACCGCGCCTGAAGGGAACTCAAACTGCTGTGATTTATCGCCCACAACAGACCAGCCACTGAGATCTACCCAGGCCGATCCCAGATTAGCAATTTCAACGTATTCATCGTGCTGCGCTCTGTCATAGTGAACCTGACTAATGGCAACCTCACAGTGGGCAGCAACACCATATTTCCAACAGCAGATCTCAGCCCAACTGGCATCTAACAAAGTTGCACTGTCTCCCCGGTTGTTCCAGATAGGTCGAGCACTGGCAAAGTTGAGTGTAGAGTCATGCTCACTGGTTGTGATGGTGAGCTTTTCTTGGGGGTGCATCAGTGTTCGGCGCGGAAAAACCAACGACTGCCCCTGATCACCCGCGCATAATTTCCAGCCATGTAAATCAACAATCGCCGGGCCCCGGTTGAAAAGCTCTATGTACTCTTCCCGATAGTTCACATGGCAGATCTGGATTTGATGTGCCGATAGCAGCTCAAAACACGTTTGCCACCAGACAGACATGGCATCAACTTCCTGAGCGCTTTGGCGCGCCTGAACAAAGTTCTCTTTGCATTGTTGCAGAATAAGATGCTCCAGCCTTTGCCAGCACAATTCGCTATTTTGCAGGTAGGCAAAGTGGCGACTTAATTCAATCAGCGACATTTTGCTAATTGCATCCATAGTCACACTCCCTGATCTATCGACATAAATTGTTTGGCACGATTTAAAAATGCCGCTCTGTCTTCCAGACCATGGATCCCGCCATTTATTTTTCGGGTAATGGCGACCAGTTCATCCTGATCAGCCAGCGCGTTCAATTTGCGACTTTGCCAGTAAAAACAAGCCGATCTGACCGCGATTTCCGGCTCACTGCAGATCAGGTCAGGCTGACCGAGCAGATCTTGCCCTATCGCTTCCCCACACCTTTGATAGTTACTTTTACCTGTCAACTGTATTAGCCCCCGGCCACGATAGCGCCAGCCATCTCCGGAACCTTCATCACCATTGCCCATCCTATCGGCATACACCCGATTGGCAATCAGCTCTGGTTTACGCGCATATTCAGCAGCAAGCGTCGCATCCGGGAAGTACTTGCTAAATACGGAGCTCAGCGCCACTGTTGAGTAGTTGAGATTTTCCTGCTTATATTTCAGACTGCCGCTTTCATGACCAATTTGTGCCAAAAAGTGCGCCACCCTTAATGGCGTTGTTATCTCGTACTCAGGCAACACTGAGTTCAGTGCACTCAGGTAATAACGAATATTATCAATACTGGCATGGGGCATAATGTCCTTGATAAGGCTTTGTGAAAGTTGCATGGTGATTGTCCTGTGGTCTGATTAGATGACCATCAGTTTGCCCAAACGCCAGTGTAGAGACTCGGACTATTACATGCAGGTTCGCAGGTAATCTACGATTAGCAACAACATATACAGATGTGGATTTAAGCTAAGAGAAAGACAAGTGCACAGGCTTAACGACCAAAACCGCTCACTTCGGTAAGACGCGTCTGATAATATTGAGCCCGGGCTTCATCGCCCAGCGAAAGATAATACTGCTTTGCGATCTCAAAGCAATCAATCAATCTATTCGTCAGCTCCAGAGATGCGAAGTGTGTAATCGCGGTCTCTATCGCCTGGGGCACATCTTGTTGTCCGAACGCAACCCGCCAAAGTACGTTGTAATAAATTACAAAAGACAAAATCTCAATGTTTTTCAGTGTCCTGTCGGCTTTCATTTTTGCCAGTAGTTGCATATCCTGTCCAGCCTGAAGCCAGTCCAACCGATCTGGCGCATATTGCCAACCCACCCAACGATAGTAAACCTGTTTTTCTGGCTGATCGCCGTACTGAGCCTGTAATTTGCTTAAAATTGACTGTGCTTGTGCCTGCTCGCCACGAGAAAATGCCAATTTACTGCGCATAAAGTCAATGGCAGGCATCAGCTCGGTCTGCTCAAACCTGGCAAACTCAGCAGCCTGAGCGATTTTGCTTTCCGCCAGCTTACCCTGCCCTAGCTTAATATATACCGCCGCTTGCTTAAGCCGGGCTAATCCCATTTGCGCCACATCATGCCGTTTACTGGCATATCGATAAGCATTATCGTAATACTGTAAAGCCTGCTGATAAGCCCCCAGCTGTCGTTTGCGATCACCCTGAGCCAACCAGGCTGAAGCCTGCCGCTGATAGGTGTTAACCTGATAATCTCGCTCCGGCGCCGAGGAGCAACCAATCAACCCACTAAGGGCACAAAGCAATATCATACAACGTATCTTAATCATGCATTTCGATCCCTTCGTTGTCGACGGGCGCACTGATCCCTTCTCTGAATACCGGGTGATTATTGAGCGCCTCCAGGGTTTTTTCCATTTGTGTCAGGACTTGCTGCACACTGTGTACTGTCAGGACAAACTGCTCTCGCTCACCGTGCACATCTTTGAGCATTTGCTGCATGACAGTAAGGTTAGCGTTGAGGTTGTGCAGAACCAGCGGCAGTTGGCTGTCAGTGATTTCTTTCACTAGTTCAGTGGGCTGACCATACGTTGTTAAAGTCGATTGAGCCTGGGTCAGCATGCTGTCTGTTTTAACCAGGGTCTGATTCAGCTGATTGAGTAATTGCGGCATTTGAGCCAGCCAGACCTGGCTCTGCTTGAGGGTTTTTTCAGCTTCAGGTAACAATTCGCTTTCGCGCAATTCTTCACTGACTATCATGATGTGATCACTAATCTTTGCGACTCTGTCGAGTGCTCTGAACAAGGAGCCCGCTTCTGGATTGTCTTCCTTTTGTAAATTCTGCAAAAGATCCTGAATACTAGTCAGGATCGACTCCACATCGTCTTTTGAGCGCGATACATAGCCTGCAGCGAGATATTGCTGACCAAGCGCGCTGTTGATGTGGGGTACCAATGCCCCTGCCGGCAAGGAAACAAAAGGGCCCACTTTATCCGCTTCGGGTAACAGCAAATCTAGCGTCGTGACCTCATCAAAAATAGGGTGTTGTTCACCCGTTAGCAGCGCGTATTTTACGACTTTTGTGCTGTACTCTTGAAACACCCAAAACTCAACGTCAATCTCATTACTCTGCAAATTGAGCTGATAACTGTCAATTCGCCCGATTTCCATTCCTTTGAAATATACAGCAGGCAATGCGCTCAAGCCGCGCGCATTGTCCAACACTGTCTTATAGTAAACTTTGTCGGCAAAAGTGTGATTATTCACCAGGATCATGATGCAAAATGCGGCCAGGAGTAATACCCCGGTAAGGCTGAAGGCGATGACGATTCTATTGGCATTTTTGGGCTTGTGCTGCATGCTCACTCCCCAGAGTTAGTTCGTCCGGTACTCCCAAATGCAATTGGTGATCTGCCAGGCTCGTGATTAACTCCTGTCGATTTGAGCACAGCACCAGTGTCGTCCCTTTGTTTTTAAGGTCCTTGAGTAACTCAAGCTCATGTTGGCACCAGGCGCGGTCAACCTGTGCCATTGGCGCATCCCAAATCAACGCTTTTGGCTCCATGATTAACGCACGAGCCAGTCCGGCAAGTGATGCCAATCCGGAAGACAAACGGTCGGTGCGCTGGTCAATATACTGAGTCAACCCGAATTGCCGACAAATCTTCCCCACTTTTTGGCGTTTTTCGTCCAAACTAAGCCGGCTATGATGGCGATTTAATGGTAGCAGCAGGTTTTCTTCTAGCGTCAGGTTGGATATCAGTGCAGAAACCTGGAAGATCACCCCCAGATCACGGCGAAAACGCGCATACTGCAACGCCGTCATTGTCGCTATCTCAACGTCATCGATCAGCACATGACCCTGTTGAGGGCGAGTGATATCACAAATAATGTTGAACAAAACCGATTTACCACTGCCTGAACGCCCAGTGATCAACAAACATTCTCCCGGCTCAACAGTCACGTTAATACTGGCAAGAATAGGTTGATCTGCCACGCTGTGGCTTATGTCTTTTAGTGCTATTTTCATCACCAGTCACCCATCAGAGCGAAATACAACAAAGTAAACATCACATGGATCACACATAAGGCTATCAAACCCCGACCAACCGCTTTAATATTGCGCTGCGGTACCTCAGTAATCGCGCTTTTCACGGTCAGACCGTGATAGCTGGCAATCAGACTAATCATCAATCCGGAAAATGCGACTTTAGCCAACATGATCACCATATCAAGCCAGTGCAGCTGTGCCATGAGCTTAGCGAAAAACGTGCTCAGAGGGATCGAGGCAAATGCATTGCTGACCAGATAGCCGCCAAAAATACCGCACGCAACAAAGTAACTCATGAGTAAAATGAGCGATGCAACCATGCCTAAAACCCTAGGTGCAACGAGATAGGAGATCGGTGATACGCCCATGGCTATCAGTGCATCTATCTCCTTACGAACCACCATGTTGCCCAATTCTGTGGTGATCGCAGTACCAGATCGGGCCAGCACTACAAAGCAAACAATAAACGGACCGAGATCCCTGACAATGGTTGAAATCAAAATGGCATAGGTCCACTTAACCTGACCAATGGAGGACAACAAAGGGTAACCCTGAACAATGATCAGTGCGCCTATCAATAAAGCAATCAGCATTACCAAACCGAGTGCCTCTACACCGGTAAAACGGATCTGCCGTAGTAAAATTTCCAGACTAATTGAACGGTGACGATGAAAGACTAAAAAGTCAGATATCACATAGGCTGAAAAAGGTAAAAATCCATACTTAATCATTACTGCTCCCTATTGTATTGGTACAACAGACACAGCATGCTCTGGCCCTAATTGAATCAGTTAACTTTAAGCGTAGCAGTAATTTGGTGTAATACCGTGAACAAAAAGTGATTACTTCGCGAAGTATGGATTTGCTTATTAGATCAGGAGGAAAACTTATCTCAGTATGATGCAAAGTGAGCGTAACCCTCATCAAAAGAACGAAGAACCGCGCACATTTGATACCGGTCAATGTTAATTCTAATCAAGATGCTAGACTAATTACTCCAAATCGCGTGCTGCTTAACAGGGAAATCATGATGACAAACAGTCAAACGACAAACACGCCTGCCGGCTTATTACAGAAAAAGCGTCTCTGGCTGCAAATTCTAATCGCACTGGCGCTCGGCATTTCAATCGGCTTATTGCTTTCTCCTCAGGGCGCGGCCTTGGTCAGTCACTCTGCCGCTATGGACATTGCACAATGGGTTGCCCTGCCCGGACGCGTATTCCTTGCTCTGATCCAAATGGTGGTAATACCGCTGGTTTTATCTTCTATTATTCTGGGTATTGCGGGTAACAAAGACACAGACTTTTTAAAGAAAGTCGGTATGCGTATTTTGCCTTACTTTGTCACAACTACCTTTGTTGCAGTTATGCTCGGCCTTGCAGTGGTTTACCTGATAGAGCCGGGTAACTATGTGGACAGTGGCTTGTTCAGCGCCATTGTGGATCAACCCACTCAAATTGTCGCAACGCAGGCAACACAAAGCTCCATACCGGATAAAGTCGCAGCCATTATTCCCGCTAATCCAACGCAATCCACGCTTGATAAAGACATGATTGCCATCGTCATATACGCTAGCTTCATTGGCATGGCACTGACCACCCTGGCAGAGCGGCGTAAAGCCCTGATGATAGATTTTATGGATGGGATCCAGTCTGTTTCACTGCAAATCGTTAACTGGGCCATGCTGTTGGCACCTTTTGCGGTGTTTGGCTTGCTGTGTGATATCACCATACGTATTGGTGTGGATGCATTGATTGGGGTTTCAGCCTATGTTGCGACGGTTCTGCTGGGACTCGCGGGCTTGTTGATTATCTATACCCTGGTCGCCTCATTTGTAGCTAAAATCCACCCTCTGGCTTTTTTAAAGGCGATCCGCGGCGCGCAATTACTGGCATTTTCAACGTCCAGCTCCGCGGCGGTCATGCCGCTCTCTATGCGTACTGCCCAGGAACAACTTGGGGTAAAAAAACCAATTGTGCAATTTATCGTACCACTTGGTGCAACCATTAACATGGACGGCACCGCGCTTTATCAGGTCGTGGCTGCGATTTTTCTTACCCAGGTATTCGGCGTTGACTTGTCTGTAAATCAGATCGTGCTGCTAATTCTAACTACCGTTGGCGCATCAATCGGCTCACCCAGTACCCCCGGCGTCGGTATTGTGATCCTGGCGTCCGTGTTAGCCAGCTTTGGTATCCCTGCCGCGGGCATAGCTTTGATACTCGGGGTTGACCGAATTTTAGATATGTGTCGCACCGTTATCAATGTAAGTGGCGACCTGACTGCCTGTGTGGTGATGAATCGCTGGTTAAGACACGAAACTGCATTAGCCGAACAGAGCCGGATAGCCACAAATGAACTCACAACATAGGAAGAAAAGCACTCAGGAGCAGCTGGATTTGGTATTCCAATGAAGGCCGCTTCATAAACAGTTAAAATGGGACATTTATTAGCCGAATGCACACCTGCAAAAAGTCGCTGAATGATTGCTTTGGCTTTTACACAACGCTGCTCAACCAAAGAGCATAGCGACTGTACCAAGTTCTACTTAGCTTCTAACTGCTCTATTTGCTGCCACAACGACTCTGCCTCAGCTGTGAGCATCGCATATCCTCTAATGTCGCCATTACGCTGAGCATGCATCGCCTGCTCCAGCTTGGCATCATAGGCTTTACGTAACTTTTTGGTGGGATCGCGTTTTAAGAATTGAAACATTGGCAAACTTTCCTGATAACAAGTTTGATGTGTTAAACGTGTTGCAGGTCGCTTTGGATCATACATCCATTGAACGGATTTCTCTGCGATTTTTACAGCACAATTTTAACCGCTAGATGGCGCGAATAACGTCTGCTTTTGCATAATCGACTCAGTGTAATCTGCTGTAATTGCCCACTCTGTATCCCTCACCTATATAAGTCATTGTGCTCTATCTCAAACACTCGACTGACAACCAAGCGTAGATGCTTTGAACCCACAGGACAATACCATGACTGACATTTCGACGATCCCCCTACCCGAGCCCATTAACTGGGATGACATCAGTTCTTTGGCAGAGCTTCATATTGCGGGTCTGGATGGCGTTTTTCTTGAAAATCAGCTCAACCTGCTTTGGTACCTCGAAGCACTCGCCGAAGTGTGCTCAGAAACCCATATAGCCCGACGTAAAGATATCGCTGCTTTCTGGCAGCCGTATCTATATCGTGAGCCAGGCTATACTCTGCAAAGCTTTTTTGCTCAGTGGTTAACTTACACACCGACGCCAGACAACCCAGGACAATACATCGAGTATTGGGACTATCTGGTGAATACGGAGTCTGGCCTGAAACTCGCTAACGACGGCTATTTCAGAGGCTGGTTCCGGCAATTTCTAAACTTCCATGGTGACTGGATAAACAGCACATCGTCCACCGGTACCTTGAGTGCGTGGATGAACTACTCTGGGACAGATCAGCACCCATTCAATATTAATCACTACGAACGCCCTGACCCTCATAATCCTCAAGGTGGCTTTGGGTCTTTCAATCAGTTTTTCCTGCGTAACCTTAAGCCGGGGCAACGCCCTCTTTGCCATAGAGCCGGCGAGCAAGGAGTTATTGTTTCTCCCTGTGATGGCGGGGTCTTTTTCCTTGATAAGGGCGGTTATGAAATTAACGAAAGCCATGCCAATAACCACTATGTGCTGCCAGGAAAATCTGGCGATCGATTTAATTTGATAGACGCTATCCCGGGATATGGGCGCTGTTTCATTGGTGGCCCATTACTGGATATCTTGCTTTGGTTTACCGATTACCACCATTTTCATGCCCCTGTTTCTGGCACCGTGATTGACCAGGGATTATATGAAGGCGCGTATAACTATGACTTTGATAACTTTAATCCTCGCCACCCCTACGACCCGTTACCGCCTAAAAATAGCGATAAAGCTGGTTGGTATCAAAAACTGGGTAAGCATCAGCGGTATGTTTGGGTGATAAAAACGGCCGACCTCGGGCTGGTGGCTATGATTGCCATTGGTTTTTGGGGCGTCGGGAGCATAGTGAATGTCATAGAAAATGGCGCTGAGCTGGAACGAGGTCAGTATATGGGTCACTTTGGCTACGGAGGGTCCTCAATTGTACTGGCGTTTGAACCCGGCAAAGAATATCAATTTAAAGTCGGTGAGCAACCTGTAAGAGGGCCAAATAACCCAACCCAAATGCAAGTCAGAGGGTGTCTTGGCCGAGTTGTTCCCCCACTTGAATGGTAACAGTGAACAGGTTGATATTCGGTCGCTATGCGCCTGATGCTTAAAAGCATCCAGGCGCATAAACTATCGGGGATAATGTCTGGCCATTCCCCCCAACTCCGAGCAGGGGAAAAGACCTGTGCACCTCATTCCACAGTAAAGTTATGAGCTTTGTTTTACTGTGAACATGGCGTCCATACCGTAGGCAGCATAGATATGTTGCATGGCTTTTTCTCGCGCTTCGTTGACCGCTTCAATAACCGGGTTTAAGCCCGAGCCATCCACTGTGGTTCTGAACGGGCGCTCAGACACCTCTGTTTGCAGCAGCGCCAGTACCGCGTCTGCGACCATTTGCGGGCTGGGTGCATTGTCTGCATCGTGACCTTGCTCTGTGCCTGCCCACATCTGCTCAGGCGCATCAGCATGCTCACCGTAGCTCTCGGTGACTGCTTTATCGCTTGATCTCAGCAGGTTTGCACCAAAATCAGTACCAAATCCGCCCGGCTGCACAATTAAAGACTGAATACCGAACTGAGACAGCTCTACACGATAGTTTTCTGCCAGACCTTCGACCGCATGCTTCGTTGCGTTGTAAGAGCCCAGGAACGGCAATACGAACTGGCCTAAAATACTGGAAATCTGCACTAAGGTTCCCTGTCCACGTTGTTTCATATGTGGCAACAAAGCTCGCGTCATACGCTGCACGCCAAACACATTGATATCAAACACACGCTTAAAATCGTCGATATCAAAGCTTTCCTGCCAACCAAGGGTGCCTACACCCGCATTATTGATCAGTACATCAATGTGCCCAGTCTGCTCAATTGCTGCTTTTACCCCTTGCTCCACACTTTCATCGTTGGTCACGTCGATATCGATAACATGGATCCCTTTCGTCCTGAGCTCATTGGCAACCGAGGCATTGCGCCCTT
This sequence comes from Pseudoalteromonas sp. McH1-42, assembly GCF_022347845.1. Classification (NCBI taxonomy): domain Bacteria; kingdom Pseudomonadati; phylum Pseudomonadota; class Gammaproteobacteria; order Alteromonadales; family Pseudoalteromonadaceae; genus Pseudoalteromonas; species Pseudoalteromonas sp. McH1-42. The sequence goes on from NZ_JAKRFU010000017.1 coordinate 42,958, forward strand.
GCGGGTCGCGCATGGTGCCCACTACGGTAAAACCATTAGCCGCCAGCGTGTTCGCAATGAGGTAACCAAATCCGCTGTTTGAGCCAGTCACTAAAACTGATTGAGTCATACTATTCTCCAGAATTTTCTAAAATCTTATTTGTCGGGCACCACAAGAACACTTGCAGTGCGCTTATCTTTCTTTGCCGCAGCGCGGTTATTGATCAAGTTGCTTAAGTAGTGCTAATGCCACACCGGTAGACGATTTGCTGTTCTGACCGGTGATCAATTCACGGTCAACCACAACATGCGGGTGCCAGTCTTTTTCACCGCGAGAATAATCACCACCGGCTTTGGTCAGTGCATCCTGTGGCCAGTAGTGCAGTTCGTCACCACCAAGATAGTATTGTGTTGCAACGGCTTCTTCAGAGTTACTGAATGTAGTCATGCGATACCCCTCATACACCCAGCCGTCTGCGGGTTTGGCGTTCTTGCCCGACTTCATAGCTACCTCAAACTGAGCGGCATTTGGCAGTGCCGAAAGCAAGGCCACCGGACCATGGCAGACTAAGCCGGTTGGTTTTTTCTGGGCATTGAAGTGACGTAAAAACTCGCCCAGTTGCGGATTTGCTACCAAATCGCCCAAAGGTGCATGACCGCCCGGTACAAATACCGCGTCAAACTTGTCGATACCGATTTGCTCTATGCGGGCAAAACTGACAACCGGACTGTCGGTCTTGTCATCAATTTTGAGCTGATTAAATAACGCTTTGTGCGTCTCATAGTTCGCCTTGCTGACGTCCAGGAAGTGGTCTGGTGTATCAGATACCGGGTCCAGTCTGGGTGCCATACCTTTTGGTGAGGCAAAGGTCAGCGTGTGACCTGCGTCCAGGAATAACTTAACCGGTTCCATCAGCTCGTTCAGGTAAACGCCTGTTTTGTAGTCGTAACCGTTTTTAAGTGTCATTTGCGCGGTATCCGACATAACCACGAGGATCTCATCGGCCAGAGTCAGTGGGCTTGCAATTAATGCTGTTAGTGCTGCGAGTGTTTTTAATTTCATGTTCATCTCCTGAAGTTTGATGACCTGTGTTCTTAACTTGGGTCTAGAATAAGCCGCCCCACTTCATTAATGAAATTAATTACCCTAATATAGTCATGAATGTGACTAATAACGAAAGAGATGAGCATGAGTAACATTTCAGATATCGAGCTAAATCAGCTACGCCTGCTTCAGCTGATTTTTGAAACTAAAAACCTGACTCGGGCAGGAGAGCGCGCGGGTCTGACGCAGTCGGCGGTCAGCCACACACTGAAAAAACTACGCCACAGCTTTAATGATTCATTGGTGATCCGTCAGGGCAACAAATTGATCCTGACACCACGTGCGGAATATCTGCAATCTCAGCTCAATCGCTGGCTGAATGACTTTGAACGCCATATCCTCACCCAGGAGCAGTTTGAGCCAGCGCACTCCAGTCGCACCTTTTTTATCGCCACCAGCGACCTGGTCGAGCAGTCACTGGCGCCAGTTCTGATCCCTCACCTGAGCAAAGTCGCGCCAAATATTCAGGTGGTCTTTGCCAAGCTCGATAAACGCGGTTTTGCCAGTCAGATAGAAAGTGGGGAAGTAGACTTCTCAATCAGCGTGATAGAGTCCAGTCACCCTGCTCTGATGGTAACCACCTTATACAAAGACGACTATGTGTCGGTCGTCAGACATGACCACCCCTGCCTGGATTCTGCACTCGATTTAGCAAGCTATTGTCGCTACCCGCATATTCTGGCTGGCACAGGGAAAGACATTCGGGGTACCGTGGATGACGCGCTGGACAAGTTGGGACATACCCGAAAAGTACAATACAAAGTCGCTAACTTCTCCAGCGCGCCTTATATTGTTGAAACCAGTGATGCGATCTTTACAGCGCCACGTAAGTTTGTGGCCGCCATTCAGTCCAAATTTAATATTGCTGAGTTTGAGCCTCCCTTGTCGGTGCCCCCTTTTTCAATGAAAATGTACTGGGATATCCGCAATAAAGACGATCAGGCAAGCCGCTGGTTCCGCCAGGAAATTATCACTGTTGCCCGTAATACTGCACCCTGAACAACAAGGGTATCTGCTCAGTCAAAAAAGACTTAGCCTGATATTTTTTATGGAAAATTATCGGGCTTAATCCGTCAAGACCTGTAATAGCTTGTAATGGTTTAGTGAGTATATTTGGTCCATTCTTTTCGCATACCGTTACCACACACGCCCTTCGCTTTATGCGCCGAAGGGTGTACGTGTTCCCTTTGAAATAGCCCGTCGACATATTACTAACAACCAGCCCTGTGAAAAGCAAGTTGCTAAAAGTTGGCGTAAAAATAAGGACTATGCAATGACTAGCAAGACACCACAATCATCCGTTCGCCCTTACCCGGAATTAAAAGACAATGAACCCACAGTCCCGCAATTTGGCGCGCTCGATAAACTGCATGGTACCTGGGTAAACTGGAAAGGTGGCCCCAAAGGCCTGCATACCACTCCCATGCCCTCTCCCGGTACTTCTTCAGAAACCGTATTTGGGGTTTTTCATTTCAAATCACAGCAATACCGCGAACAGTTAACCTTTACAAAAGTGAACGCGCCGGTTCGTAACCGTGCAGGATCAAACGAGCAATTTAATGGCCCGGTAAAATATGAAACAGCCATCATAGATAACGATGGCGATCTGCAGCACTTTGAGAATGGCATGTACCTGTGGCTGGGCGACAACACTATGCCATGGGAAGAGAATGGCCAATACCAAAATCCACGCACTATGTTTTCTCGCCCCTCAACCGTTGAAACGGTTGCAGAAGATGGAGGCGTCCCTGTCATTGGTCCGGGCGAGCAAGGCCCTCAATTTGTTCCGCCCCATTCTATCTCTCGCTCAGGCGTGATCCCTCATGGCACGACAATCCACCTGACGGGTAGCGTAACCAACTTTGACAAAGAAAAAACCCCTGATGCCCCTGAAAAACCGGAGATTGCAAAGCTTTGGGAGCAACCTTACTTGTCTATTTCTCCCACCATGGGCATTGATCCTGAGCGCGACCTGATCCCGGGCAGCCTGAAGAAGCCTTTCTGGACAAACCTGCCACGGGATGAGCAAAGAGACTACCCAGGTCAGCCTGAAGCACATCAGGGCGTCAACAGTGCACGCGCCTACTTCCTGAATATTTTTAACTACGATAAGTATGGCGCAAAGTTCCCCTACACAGTCCAGCCAAATCTGTTACTTTCAGAGTTCAATGAGGCATTAAACTTCAAAAGCTATGATCTGATCGAGTTAGACAGCCAGCACGATACCGGAGTGCAAGGCGCTACCGTGAACAATGTCATGATTGAACGCTACTGCCGTGTGGTTCGCATGCGCCATCGCATGTGGCTCGAACAGATCATCATTCAGGACGAAACAGGTAAGGACAAAATCATCGATCAATTACAGTATGAGCAAATCGTAGATTTTGAATTTATGTTTGGTGCCAGTGGCGAAACCACACAGTGGCCGCATATTCAGGTCAACACCTTAAGACGTTTGGAAGATATTCCAGAAAATGAGCGTTATGACGCCATCGAGTTGCCGGAAGAAGAAGAGGAAGAGCCTGTAACCAAACCCAAATCACAGGTGCACCACATGAACCACAAAGCCAAATAACATAACCTGGTTTAGCGCGATTTCTGAAAGACTTAGGCGGCAACAGCAATCGCGCTACATCACTTACATCATATAACTTTTCAGCCCAACACTCTTCATCTTCATTGTTAATCGCAGCAAACATTTTCACCAGTTAAGTGCAGTCTTTAACGACCTGTCTGTATAGAAGCACCATTTCAGGTCTACAGCGACTCCTATTATCCATGTTAACCGGGTAAAAAACGCCCTGCACGTTGCTGAATACGATCAACCAGCCTAAAAATACGAACATTTAATGAGCAAGAAAAAATAAATAAGTAATAAATTACTATTTTGGCATGCATGCTGCTTATGAATTGCCACTGCTCAATCAGGCAGTATTAAAAACTAACCCTTGGCTTTGAATACGGAGCCACAGACAATTCATTTTTTCCTAAGGAGTAGAGTAAAATGAAACAACTTTTAATTTCCACCGCCCTTCTGGTTTCTGGCACTTTCTGTTTTTCCTCTCACGCCAGTAATTTAGACCCTGAACTTCAAACCAAACTGGACGACACGTTTTACCTGTATGACTCCGGGCACTACCAGGAAACACTGGACAATGTTCAGTGGCTGGTCAAAAAAGGGGTTGCAGTAGACTACGATTTCTATGGCTACCGATTGGGTGTGGTTTTATCACTTTGGCGCAACCTGGCGCAAGATTTTGAGCCAGCGCGCATCAGCTTTAATCAATTCCTTGAATCCAGTGTCCAGAAGGCCGTGAATTCACCACAAAACTGCGCTGCTTTTGACGATGCCCGTTCAATGCTCAGACTTCAGCACCGTGTTACCGACATCATTGCTACGTTAGAAGAGAAAGAAGCTGCACATCCTCAGGTATGGTCGCGCTGCTGGGATGACACCGCCACACTTGATGCTGTGGAGCAGACTTCCAAGCCTCTGATCGACGCCTATATTGGCGACCTCTCTGATCACTTCGCTGCTCACTATATTCCCAATATCGAACAGTATTACAACCAGTGTTCAACAGAAGGAGATTACCGTGAAGCTTGTCAGGACGGCGTAAAAGAGTATCTGACATCAGTCTCAAACGCATTCAGACACGCAGCCATGACCCATTATGGCCTGAATGAAGCCGGTCAGGTCGGCGGCTTAACACTTTCACTGTTATTAAAGTGGCAAGAGCAAAATAACTAATTTGCTCACCTTTGCGTAGAGGCAATTAATTGCCTCTACTTTAAAAGCGGCAAGTATTTTCCCCTTCCCACTTGTCAGGGCCAGTTCACTGCCTCGCCACCGTGTTACCACCCTAACGCTTATCTAACACCTCTATCATGGCCTCAGCCACCGCCACTGAAGACAAATAATTTTGTCCGGTGATCAATCTGCCGTCAATTTCAACAAATGGTTTGTTCCGTTCACCATGTAAAAACTCGCCTCCTCTGGCCTTTACTCGCTCACCGATAAAGAATGGGAACGCCTTAAGATACGGTGCGCCCTGGCGCTCAAAAGATTCCGGATAGCCACTAACACGTTTATTGGCCACCAAATACGCACCCGACTTCAGTTTTAAATTCACAATACCAGCGGTACCATGACAGACCGCAGAAATAATGCCATTATTTTGCTCGTACACCGCCATGGCGATGGCCTGGATCTGAGGGTGCTCAGCGACCTCGTACATAGCATTGCTTCCCCCAACATAATGCACGGCATGATATCGTGACGCATCAACCTGCTCCGGTGCCAGGCTGTGACCAATTGCATACATGAATTCAGGGTCGTACAAATACTGTTTGTGGATCGGCACAGACGTATTCACGTACGCCAGGCTCAATGCTCCCCCTCGGGTACTCATAAAATCCACCGTATATCCGGCTTTAATAAACGTGTCATAGGCGTACACAAGCTCAGAAAAACTGGTTCCGGCGGGCAGCTCTGTATCGCCGTGAAAGCTGGCACTCGATGCAATAAAGAGGATTTTTTTATTTTGATACTGAATAGTTTGATCCGTCGCGGTTTTACCAACAATCTGCCATTTCCCGGCTATCTGTTTAAGCAGGATATGATCGATATATGCCTTGTAAGGAGGCGCTACGGTGATTTTTAGCCGCGCCATGGCGATGTCACCGTCGATTTTCAGCGAAAGCACTTTCCCCTGACGTTGTTTATCACTTTTACGATCAAACCAACGCGCATACTGTCCGGCTGTCACCGTCCAAAATGGTTTTGTATCATGTGACAGCAACAACTGTGCTTGCGGATGAAATGCGTTTTTGATGCGCGCAGGATCACTCTCGCGTGTCCCCTGTAAGTAGTCGTTTAAAGCATGTAAGACACCCGCTTTATCCGACGCCAGACTATGTCCAGAGCTTATCAAACAGAGCAAAATCAGGACGTATTTAAGACAGGTTTTCATGGTGTTTCTCCGGTTAACGAATTTCACCTCACCTTAAAACATAACCATATAAAACAAGCTCCTGAATTATAATTTAGGTATTCAGCATGATAATTTGCGAGTCTGTTGCGCGCGAAACTGACTCGGGGTCTGACCTGCGTATTTCTTAAATGCGGTGTAAAATGTCGAGCTGGCATTGAAACCACATAATTCCGCAAGGTGTTCCATCGTCAGGCTTTGCTCTTGCAGCAAAAGTGACTGAGCATGCTGTACCCTGTAACGATTAATAAATTGATTATAATTACAACCATAATACTGGTTTAAAAACTGTGACAACTTGGTGTGACTGACCCCCAAGCGTTTGGCCAATCTGGGTAATGACATACCAGGGTCGGTAAACAACAACTCTTCATCGAACAGTTGAGTTAATTTGGTTGATAGTTCATGGCTCTGCTGCGGCGATATCGGCTGCGCCGCGTACTTCTCTTTTGTTCGGCCTCCCCCCGAATAGACCACGATACTCAGATACAAAACCATGGAAAATGACAAGGCCCCCATGATGTAAGACGTGTAAGCTGCAGTATAGTAAGCAAACCAGATCAGCCAGCCGCCCCCCAGCACAACAACGGGCAGATCGCGCCAGTTTGGCGCATTTTGTCTTGACCATAAAGCGACCAATTTATGCCGATACAACCAACTTGCCGCGATTAAATACCCAAACCAGGCATAACCTGAACCTCTGTATATCCAGGTTTGCCAAAGTTCCAGATTGCTATGATAGGGATAGACTGCACCAGTGAAGACAACCACAAGCACCCAGCCTGCAAAATGCCATCGCAATATTGGGCTGTTTTTGTTCGGATTTAAGTTACGTACACAAAAAGAAAACAAGCTTGGACCAATCAGGCAGCATGCACTGAGCCCCAGTTGTAAGATGTCTTTACTGAGTCCGGGGCTAAAATAGAAAGCAATCGATTTGCCAATACGAATACTCAGCATCAGCAATAGCAGGGATAACCAGGGTGCCCCCGTTATCTCGCGTCGCTTGTGATAAATCCATGCGGCAAGTAAAACCCCGTTAAATGCACCCAGTGAGGCAAAGAAGAACAAAAAGTAGCGTGAGAATTCCATTGTTATGATTATTAGGACACAGACCCTGCCACTATCGCATATCAGCCAGATAACGCCAAGGATACACTTCTTTGAGTCATAACAAACCGAACGCTAGACAGAGCCGTGCTCACGCTCAATAACCTGAATGGTTCTCTCTATAAACCGCTGATAGGCTTTTTGTGGCAAAAATGGCGATTTACCCGAGAGGTTAAACCGCTCAGCAAGGTCAATAACCTTTTTGTTTGTCATAATCTGCTCTACGCTTAGCCCTTGAATGCTCAGTAAACGGATGGTATCCACCCATTCGAGGGTGTTTTTTCTGAACCTTCGCAGCGAGGCTTTATCCGTAGCAACCCCATGCCCCGGAACCACCAGGCTCTGCTCATCACCTAATCTTAAAACTGTGTCTATCGCATTCTTAAAGCCCGCAACACCGCCTGCATAAAAGGTAGGATGCCAGCTGGTATCGAACACATCGCCCACAAATATGGCATTGCTCGGCTTGTGATAGTAGATATTATCTGTCGTGGTATGAGACTTCACGACTCGATGAAAAACCCCTTGTATACTGCTTTCGCCCGCCATTAATTGAACGCCCTGGCTGGTAAAAAACGCATTACCACCGGAATGATCGTCATGAGCATGTGTATTTAGAATATGCGTGATCGGTTTGTGATGAATTTCCTTGATCACTTTTTCCAACTCAGCTAAATGTGCTTTGCCTGGCATAGGGTCGATTAAAACCAAACCACTGGGTGTCTCAACAAGGCCGATATTCGTACCGTAGTCCTTGCCTGATAGAATGTGTAAGTGCTGCGACACTGCTTGCACCTGAATGTTGGCGCTCAGGGCAGCAGCACTCATTAGGCTCAACACAAAAAGCAATAGGGCTTTTAATATATTCAAAATTGTTCCTTTTTTGATGTTGTATTATAAAAAAGCAAAACACATTCAACTTGAAAGCTCGCTCATCGCTCCGTGTACCCCAGGCGAAACCAGGTCTACTCTATGAGGCACACGAGCCTCACTGTGTTTTACGCTGGTCCGACTGCGCTATCACCAAAGTGTCACCACGACTGACAACCTCAACAGTGGCGCCCTTCAGTATCACACCTATTGAATCTCCTTTTTCTGCGTAGGTTAGTAACTCCCTTGGGCGCTCCAAGCCAATAATTGTCACATCCAGCACAGCGCCACTTTTTGTAATCACCTGTGCAGAGTCGCCATCGTTCACAGAACCGCTTGTCACCGTACCTGTGACATAGATCCCTCTGCCAATCAGGGTTGCGACACTTTCAATTGGTAATTCAAATGACGCTGCATACAACTTGTGACTAAAGCTGATTGTACTCAGTAACCCAATCAATAAAAACACTCTGGAAAACAAAGATAAACTCATCAAAACCTCTGGTTGATTCAAAATAACGTGTAAGGCGAGTATTTTGGTGTGTAATGCTTATAGCAAAATCTCTACACAACACCTTAAAGCTTATATAACCAACAAATACAAATTTTCACACACGCCTAATCTGAGGAGTTGATTCTACAACGCAATGAACGTATCAAACAATGTACCTGTAAAATATTACCAACCCCGTTGAGCAATTCCGCCCAACGACATTATTTTTTCACCTTTGTGATGCAAAGTTCATATTACCCGCGTATATTGCTGTGTCCTGTTATTTTGTAGTTATGACGTTATGCGCAGTTATTTATTCCTGACCTTACTGACCCCTTTTTTCGCAAACTCAGCCGCTATGCAGCTCGAGTTTTTAGATGAGTTTATTGTTCCGGCTGATCTACGCGTCGACGAAGACAAAGTCGGTGGATTATCTAGCATTGAATACACCAATGGACGCTATTTATTAATCGCCGATGATTCTAAAAAGCCGCGCTATTTCCAGGCAAATATTGCGATTAAAGATCAAAAAATTGAACAGGTTAAGTTCGAAAAATCCCTACCGCTGGTAAACAAACAAACCCGTTCAGGTGTTGTAGATCCCGAAAGCCTTCGAATCGCGCCGAATGGCAAAGACATCATTTGGACCAGCGAAGGCAGCATTAAATATAAACATGCACCGGCTATCTTCATGCAGACTGAACAAGGTTTAGTTAACTTTACACTACCGAAAATGTTCGAGATCAGTAAAACAAGCGGGCCCAGACATAATGCCGTCTTCGAAGGGCTCACTGTCGCACACTCAGGCAAAGGTATTTGGGTGTCTGCGGAAGGTGCACTCAAGCAAGATGGTGAAGAGTCCAATATTGAGCACGGTAGCCTGGTCCGCATTTCCTATTTTGACTTTACCTCAAAAAGTATGCAAAAACAGTTCGCCTACTACCTGGAACCTATGGTGAATCGCCCGGAGGCAAAACCCGATGCGTTTCGCACTACCGGCCTGGTCGAGATATTACAGGTAAATGAACATCAACTGCTCACCATGGAGCGTTCATACACGGCGGGTATAGCAGACGGCGGGAACGACGTCAGCATCTACCTCGTTGATTTTAAAAATGTAACCGATACAAGCCGGGTAGCCTCGCTCAACCAGCAATCCGTTCGCCCTGCTCATAAAACTTTGCTATTAAACATGGCGAGTATTAAGCATCAACTGGGCTCGAAACACATTGATAATCTGGAGGGCATGACTTTTGGTCCCCGGCTTGCCAATGGCAATATAAGCCTACTCATGGTGTCTGATGATAATTTCAACGTACATGGCAAGCAGCTGAGTCAGATCCTGTTGTTCGAGGTTAAAACAGGTAAATAAAGGCGTCAGCAAAATAAATGCACTAACCCTTGCCCTATAAAATCTGAGTATGACACGACTTTATGGGTAAAAAAGCCCCGGCAAACGGCACGGGGCTTTGATAGGGAATGTTCTTTGTTAGCCAGAGGCGCGCTTACCTCTGGTCAAGTTTGCAACCTTATTCACACTGCAGTTATTGAACAGAAGGCGCATAGCTCGGAGGCCTGTGCTCAGCAGCCCCACCAAACGCTTTGTTAGGCGCTTCACTTAAAGAAAAATCCAAAGTGACAGGCTGGTTAATATAGGTTTCATCAATCCAACTGTTCAGACTGACTTTACCATTGACCTTAAGCGCATCAATATAAATATGCGTGTCTGATGCTTGCGGTGCGTTCAACGTCAGATTGCCAATGCGAGCACGTTTAAACTGAGGACTGGACAAAACCAGATCGGCACGGCCCGGGTATTTAGGGTAAAGTCCCAGACTACTGAACACATACCAGGAAGACATCTGACCCAAGTCGTCCTGACCTGGAATACCATCAGGCGCATCCAGCCATAGCTGCTTCATTGTCTCGCGCACCGTTTGCTGTGTTTTATAAGCCTCCGAGGTATGAAGATACATCCAGGGTGACAAAATGGATGGCTGATTTGAGACATCTGAAAACTCCGCTGAATCACGATACAACACCCAGGTGCCATCAGGTTTGCGGAAATGGCTGTCCAGTCGTTGGATCATGGCTTTGTCACCGCCCAGGGTTTTTGCCAGTCCTGCCCCATCATGCGGGATCATCCATAAATACTGAGCCGGGCTGCCTTCGACAAATAGATGACCAGAAAACGGGTCAAACTCGTCTTTCCAGCTGCCATCTTTGTTGCGCCCCTGAATATAGCCCAGCGACTCAGTGGCAGACGGGTTGTAGAGATTGCGCCAGTTTCCTGCCTCATTCACAAAACGCGAAGCGTCATCATGCTTACCCAGGCGTACTGCCAGCTGAGACAAGGAGAAATAGCTTGATGCCTGTTCCAGTGTTTCCGATGCCCCTTCCCAGCTGTTAGATTGGTCTGAAATATATCCGAGTTGCTGCCATTGATCCAAAGAGGGTTTTTGGCCACGACAAAATACCGGACAACCAACCTCAGACAAATCGAACGCTGTAGGCTCTGTCGCGGCTTTGTACAATGAGTCATACGCGCCTGTCACGTCAAAATCATCAGCACCAAATGCCACAAAGTTTGCAATCGCGATTGTCGACGGATCACCACTCATGACGCCGGTTGCTCCCGCGTTGTGGGTCCAGCGGTCCCATACGCCGTTATACTGGCTCGCCTGATTAAACAATGACTGAGCGATATCGCTGCCACGCTTTTTGTCTAACAAAGTAACGAGCTGTAGCTGAGAGCGGTATACATCCCACCCGGAGAAGTTGGCATACTGATGCGTCTGAGTCCCTTCAACAGTATGAACCTGCTGATCAAACCCGACATATTGACCATTCACATCTGAATAGATGTTGGGATGATACAAACTATGGAACAGCGCAGTATAAAAAACTCTGAGTTTGCTGGTATCGTCAGACTCCACTTTCACTTTAGAAAGCGTGTTTTCCCAAGCCGCCTGAGCCTGCGCCCTAACCTGCGCAAAACTTTGCTCTGCCTGTTCTTTTTCAAGGTTCTCTCTGGCGTTATCAAGACTCACGTATGAAATGCCAACACGCATTTGCACGGTTTCACCCGCCTCCATATCCAGGTCAACCCAAACACCTGAACCTTTGCCTATATCCGGCCAACCATTATCGCCGTAGCCCATTCCACCTTTGGCCGAGTCTTGCCCCGTAAATACCTCATCATCCTTCCAGCCACCCGAACCAGCAATGGCTTTATCCAGCTTAGCGACGAAATGCAGCGTGTAATAGTCTCTTTGGTTGTGCTCGCCAAGATAACCACAAAAATTTCCTGAGGTTACATACCCTGTGATTTCGCCTTTTTGAGCATCGACTTTGACATAAGCATCGCCACTACCCAATTGTGAGTATGAGGTTCTAAAAAGTAGCTTGGCGTTGTCTGCCTGGTCAAAGGTAAAGTTTGCAATTCCCGTGCGAGTTGTTGCGGCAAGTTCAACGTTCACACCATTGTCTAAGCCAACCTGATAATAACCCGGTGTGGCAGTTTCATTATCATGGCTAAAACCAGCGCTGTAGTAGGCATTAATTGGATCAGTTGCAGGAGAAAACGTTATGTCTTTGGTAAATGGCATCACAGGAATATCACCTGAGGCGCCTAAACAGCCGGTTCCGGACAGGCGCGTAAAGGAAAACCCTTTTACACGGCTAGCCTGATAATTGTAGCCCCCTGGGGATACAGGAACACGTTTCTTTTCCTGCAGGATTTTTTTTGAGATCCCTTCAGATTCGGCCAGTAAATCTTCAGTGTACGCATGCTCAGGACCAAAATTAAACATCCCAAATGGCACCAATGCACCCGGCGTCACATTACCGGCCTGCCTGTGGTTAAACGGCCCCTTTGTCCCAATCAAGGGATCCACATAGGATACAACGTCTGTGACATAGTTAGAGTTTGCTGATACTTGCGTACCAGCACTTTGACTGGGTGCCTGCCCGCACGCAGCTAAAATAGCGGATGATACTGATACTAAAGCCAGATGCCTGACCACTTTGTTTTGTTTCATTACTGATTCCCACCCAAATGGATCGTTCCAATTTTTTAATATAGTAGCTGTGAACTGACCATCACACTGCCATTTTTTACAGTATTTACACAATTTTAATGCGCCGATTTAAAGGTTATGAGCGATAATCTACATTATTGAGACGCTCGTGGTCGGTATTTTCACTTTGCACCAACCAATCACCCGCAACAGTGCTACCTAAGCTGAGATAGCCCAAAATACGCACCAAGCAGCTGATTGTAATACAGTTAGAACCAACTCGAATTGTCATCAATTAAGATAGGCTTTCGCTCGGAGCCAAGATGCTTTTGAACTGCCGAGGCTGCAAAAAAGCCAGAGGAGTAAATGGCAGTGTACCTGATAAGTCCAACACCCTTTACACTCAGAGAAAGCACAAAGCCACCTTCACTCTTCCTTTATAAGCTCTGGTGTCGAGAGTCCAGTCCACTTTAATAATTTTCAAGCTCAAATCCGAAAAGTTGATATGCCTATGTATCCTTATGTGGCACAGTGGTAAAATATTTGTAAAAAAACACTCAAGGATTAAAGATGAAAATCGGGTTTATCTGTCTTTTGCTGTTTTGCACTACCGCACTTGCCAAAGAGCAGCTGCTCACGCCATTCACCTCATTTACCAAACATGGTGATCATACATTTGCCGTCGAACTGGCGAGTCAGGAGAATACTGGCCGGCACTTACTTGAAATAGAACTCGGCTGCGCGAGTCAGGGCTGCAGCGACTGGGACTACACAGTGCGATTTGAATGGCAGAAAGACGGTACTAGTTATGAGCTGGGCAGATTGATCACACCTTATGCGGGTTATATGCAACGCGCTATGCATGGTTTTGACCGCACTTGGCGGCGTACCTATACCTTTGATGTGTCGCATTTAATCCCTGTGCTACAAGGAAAGGGACACTTTAATGTTCACTATGGTGGCTGGGGAGCCAAACAGTCAGCATTCGGGATTTCAGCAAAACTACACTCTGACACCCAATTTAACAAGCAAGAGGTTCTGAGGGCTATACCGCTGTATGAATCGGGCTCTGAAGGCTGGCCATACAAAACCTCAGAGTACTTTGATACCTTGCTAACGCAACGCGCCTTTCAGTTTCAGGCCAATGAACAGCACGCCGAAATAAAAATGTTCGTGTCTTCCCACGGCCATGCTTTGTCATTTGATAACCCGCGAGGTGAGCCGGAGCTGTGCGGAGAATGGTGCGACCGCTTCTTTACCATTAAGCACAACAACGACACTATTGTAAAACAGCAACTATGGCGAAAAGATTGCGATATGAGTGCGACCTTCCCTCAGGGAGGCACCTATATTTTCGCCCGTTCCAACTGGTGTCCTGGTGAATCTGTTATCCCATTCAGTTATGACATAGATACCACGCAAACAAACAACACGATTGATCTGGACTGGCAACGTTACAGCTGGCAACCCTCTCAGTATGGCAATACAGCACCACGTTACATTGTTAATGCTGTGCTGGTTACCTATGCAAATAAACCGGCGACCACCGATATTGCGCTAACCCGTATTGTATCGCCCAATGCACAAACTCCTGAGCGATTTGGCATACAGTGCGGCGCCATTGAAGCTGAAATCAAGAACATGGGTAGCGCCGACATCCATGCAGTACGTTTTCACTATGGCATTGCCGGGCGACAGCAGTATTTTTACGACTGGCAGGGTAACCTCAAGCCCGGCGACACTAAAATAGTGCGCATCCCTACCCGCTATCTTGGCCAATTCGATACACAAACTGCGCGTATTAAAGTCAGTGCTGAAGTCTCAGGAGATGAAAACATGGCGAATAATGATGCTAACGCCCTAATGCATATGCCGTTATCATTATTCAACACACCCAAGCTCAATATTCTGACCGGTAAAATTCCGGATGAAACCAAAGTAGAGTTACGTGACAGGCATCAAAATATCATACAGTCCTGGCACACCTTCAATGCACAGCAGTGGCATGAGTTGGTGCTTGAACAACCGGCGGGATGTTATGAGCTAGTTGTGTATGACTCTGCCAGAGATGGCCTGGCTTTTCCTTTTTTCAATAATCGTAAGGGCCAGGGCGCACTGAACCTGTCCTATGACTTAGACGAAAAAACGGTCACCCATGAACTGCAACCAGACTTTGGCCGCAAGCTCTCTATCCCTTTCACGCTTGGATACAAATTTGGCGGATGCGCAGCGCAAGAATGGCAAAACGACAAAGCCTACCGCCAAGGTGATGCGCCGGTGGCGTACAATGGAATCATTTATCGAGCCAGGCACTGGAGCTATGGATTTCAACCCGACAGATCAGGCCAATATGACGCCTGGCAGCCAGTGAGCTACTGTGACGGTAGCCCTTTAAACGAGTCACTCAACAACACAACGTCAATGCAGCACACAAAAGCTATTGAGTGATATGTCCAGTTATTAAAGAGAGCCGCGCCCGTGCCAACTATTTTGCTCTGGCGCGGTTTGCCCGCGAAGCCAGAATTTACTTCCTGTCAGGATGTCACCTTATTTTTAGCAGTTACCATGTGATTTTATTAAATACTTTCACTTTGACCTTCGATTCAGTGTGCTGCAGGTTGAACCGGAGACTTATCCGCGTAGCACCCTGACGATACATTTCAAATTTCGCTGGTGATCACTAATAACAGCCTACTCGCTCTTTCCATTCGACTTTACCTAAATGCGTTACCAGATTACGTTCACTATCTCGAGCATTATGCTTGCAAACTTGTATGGGGGTCCGTAAAAATTATAATCTGCATAACCATAGTTGGTTTACCTGGCTAACAGAGGATGTGAACCGTTAGTAGGTTTTCAGAACATAACGCCCTTTAGCGGTCACTATCCTCACACAATATGAGCATGTCAGTCGAGCAACTGGATCTTGAAAATCTTATTATTGCGACCCTCACCAATGTAGAAGACCTTGACGCAGCGTCCTTCTCTCACGACACCATCTTCAAACTGTCTGTTCGCAAAAAACAGCGGACTGGTTGCTGCATCGCTGTAACTAAACGTCACATTTTTTAAAGTAAAAGACTCACCTCTGCTTTTGGCATCAATCACCCGAAGGTTTTCAATGCATCCTTCTAAGACAGTAAAACTGCCGTCTTCTACGAGGTCTCTGTAACCTGCTACTTCACGATAAGCTGTTAACTGAACCCAAAATAGCAAAAGCCCGAATAAGCTGCATGACCCCAGCAGCCTTCTGTTAGAGATACGCAGTAACTCACTAAAGATATTCAAAAAGAAAGGGACTTTGTATAGTAAGACTAAAACAAAAATATAAGGGAATAGCCAAACAAAGACGTCGGCACTTGTATCAAAATGACTTTCAAAATAAGTATGCAAGTTTGCCTCAACTACATAATTTAGGGCTAATTTATCAACAAGCCTTTAATCCAGCTGTGGTCATTTTGGTATTGAACCATAGTCAGAGCCGGTAAGACAAATTGCCTCAAGCACAACGGACTGTGCTTATCAAAAACGAAATTAAACTCAACCACCTCATTCACCCAATTAATGGCTGTCAGCAGAAAAGTGGACTCGTTGCCACTATAAAGTATAACGCCGATAAAAATACCCAGTAACACAGGCATATTGCCCATATCAAAAGACTCGCAAAATAAATTTACCACTTGGCATTTTTAGTGATGACTTCACATACTAACGTGGACCGGGTACCCTGAACTCTCTGCAGCATGCTATTTGCTTTCCTGTTCGACTATTGAGTGCCTGCCTCTTGATGCTGTTTAACCGGGGAGTTTGTCAGCCCCTTTTCCGAGTTTACTTTCCTGAGGCGCATTTGAATGGATGTCCATGAAATCTTCAAGATTTGCGCTTAAAGATATAGAGCTACATTGCTTCTTTTAACCTGTCTATTTTCTTTTCTAGCCGTTTATCTGAAAGTTCTAACTTGTTTTCTGACATTGACCTCTCCAGCTTTTTGAGTACAGTTCTTTGATACTCTGTCAGTTCACGTGTACTGATAAAGCGAAAAACAGCCAACGCTTCGTGAGCAATCCTGATATCAATCAGGGCCTGTGAGCGAGTAGCGCCGTCCGATATGATTGAATCTCTCAACTTCAGCAACAACTCGAGCTTTTCAGCAGATAAGACATCTAAATGCTCGAAAAACTCTTTTTTCAATAGGACTTCATATTCCAGAGTTATCGATTTTTCTTCCGGCGACAGAGCATTTTGATAGGCTTTAGACGGGGTCATTGGCTTACCGGCAAAACAAAAGAAACTCATTACCCCCAAACAAATCGTAAGACGCTTCATATTACATCACCTTTATAAGGGAAATTAGAAAACAGCAATATAAAAAGAAAGTTAAGAGTAACGAGCAAGTCTTCTCTACTCATTAATCACCTCAAGAAACACCTCTATGCTGTGCACCTCCACCAAAGTTATTACTATCAGCTTTAATCTCACCGTCATGGCTTTTATAAAAAGCCCACAAACCAATGGCAGCCACAACTGGGATTAGCCAAATTATGATTATTTGCGCGACTTTTTGAAACCTTTCCAGATCATGCCTTCTGCCAATAAGACTGATACCAACATGTTCAGTATTAAAACTGATAGCGACAAAAACATACCCGTAATTTATTTCCATAACCCGCTCCTTAGACATTTTAAAAAATATGTCAGTGAGTACATCAATCTCATTATTTTGCAAAGCTATGTTTAACAGAACGCTAACTCAGGTTCTTATATAACAATAACTTACCATCAACTCAAGCCACTGCTATTTGGCCCAGAAGGACCGGACCAAATAGTATATACGGGATGTCTATCCTGGCGAGTTTAGTTTCGTGTCAAAATATAAAAGACACTCTGACTATACAATTCAGAGTGAACTTTTAACGCCCCTATTCACACGTTAAGGTGCTTCTGGACTGTCGATAAAAAACCCATAATTACCAGCACCTTTTCCCTGAGTCCAGAACAAATATGACATATCATTCCGTTGAAATCACCTTTTCCATTGCTGTGATGGGTAAATGGATTTTGCTGTCCGTATACCAATTCAGTTGCAACTTTTCTTTTGCATCTGCAATCGTTTCGTCACTGACGTTCATGCCTGTACCCATATTAACTTGTGCCAGCTCGTTCTTATTCACATCCAGAACCAGCGCTATTCTGCTACCTTTGGTCAATTTGCGGGCACTCATACGTGTATTCACCAAAGGGATTTTGGTTTTTTGATACGGCACTAATAACTGACGTTTTGAACTGTCACGTGCAAAACTGGCTCTGCTACGGTAATGAGCTAAATGAAATGCGCGGCCATCAGGCTGTATCTGATAAAGGTTAAATCCAATATCCACATCGCGCTTATTGATCGAAATAGAGAAATGGCCCGTCGGTGCGCCTGCGTACTTCATATCTTGTTCGAACGCCTCGGATATAAACACCAACCCGGTTTCACCGGGAAGCTCAGGTTGAATAATATTCGTAAAATCAATATTGTGCTGCACGTTTCTGTCAGCAAGATCGACTAGTTGAGTGTGTTTTCCCAGCACTTCTGGTGGCTGCGTTACTAACTCTTGCAACCCGGGCCGCCCCAGGTAAAAATCGATCCCCTGCTGATTAAGTGACGCATAGCTTTTGACATGGTGCCAGCTGTTATCACCCATAAGTTGATAGTTAACCCGATCTTGCACAAGCTCAGGGGCTGGGCGGTTATTCAGGATGTGATCAAACCATTCAAAGACAACTTTTTCGGTGTTTTTGAGGCCCGCAACAGAGTCTAGTTTATAGTTCGTCACATGAGTATCAGGCACAGTCTGCGCCGTCCAATGGTCATAGGGCCCGATCAGCAAACTGTGGTCAGCATCAGGATTATGCTTATAGTGCTCTGTCAGGTAGTGTATGGCCGAGATCTGCCCGCCATCAAAATAGCCCGTAACAGATAAAACCGGAATGGTGATATTGGCGAAGTCTTGCCCGAAAGGCACCATAGCTTTGTAGTACTCATCAAACGCGGGATGACGTAACAAATTTTGGAATAAGGGGTTAGGCCGCCCTTCTATCTTATCTATGTCCATAAATGGCCGGCCACTTTTGAATAAAGTCTGATTTACTCCGTGCCAGTGAGCGCCATCCGCATATTCTCTGTTATCCATAGTTTTGTTATTTGTTACATGGAATGCCCACTGATAATTGGCTGTTAGAAAGACATTGTTTTCCATCGGCAGCCCCAATGCGGGATGGGCTGCGGCATAAGGAGCAATGGCTTTAAGTGCCTTATGATGATATTTAGCCGCAGCCCATTGAGTAAACCCGTTATAACTGCCACCATACATGACTACCCGGCCATCGCTCCAGGCTTGTTTACTTATCCAGTCAATGAGACGATGTGCATCATGCCCTTCATGCTCCCAGGGCTCAATTTTATTGGTACTTAAACGCTTACCCCGTGAATTTGCGACTATGCCGACATACCCGTGCATAGCAGCATATATCGCAGTGCGGATATGCCGTTTTTCGTTCGCATAAATTGTGTGCTGAAATGCCGCTGGTAATGCTTTAGACGTGTTTTTAGGGCGTACCACGGTCACGGTATGCTCAATTCCTTCTGCCGTTGTCACAAGTAGCGCAGGTTCAATAATATACTCCTTTTGCCATCGGGCATTTATCAACGGCTGTGCAGCCGTAAATACCAGCTGACTAACCTGGTAGTCCGCGATGTCAGCGGCAAGTTTGATAAGCTCCAGCTCAGAGAGCAACGCCTTGTCTTTCACCTTCATCAACTCATGTAAAAGCTGCTTTTGAGCCCTGTTATTTAATGCACTTAGTACCTGATCAAATTGGTATAACGCCTTGTTGTCGAAAGAAGCCAGCTTCGCGCTAATCATTGCCATCAGTGCCTCGCTCACTGCCTGTCCCGATTGCGCCTTTGCCTCATGATATAGCTGAAAATGTACCAGCTTTGTCTGTATTTTCCCGGCTCTGAACAGCTTAGCCGGGTCTAGTGCATCGCCTTTGATAAAGCTGAGCTTTAACTGCTCTTCAGCAGATAAGGAGATCATTGCTTTGTTTGGCAATAAATTGACCTGCTTTAACAGTGTTGCTATTACCTTGTCAGCATCTGAGAGCAATACCTCGTTAGGCTCTCCCGATGGCTTCGCGCTTTTGAGTATTTCCGGTGTGGGATATAGAGTATGCTCCGCCGCATATGACACACTAGCCATGCCAAATACAGCTAAAACTGTTGTAAGAACAATTACTTTCGCAGCTAATTTCGATAAAATGTGCATTCCTGATTTCCTGTTTAATAAATCACAGGCAGTGTATTTTTGGCTGGCATTAAAGTAGTGATGAGCGTGAAACTTTTTATGACTTTTGCTGCCTAGAAATCTTTATAAGAAATATCAATAGCTTAAGATAATAATGAGAAAACATGCGCTGGCAGATTGAACAATTTACCTTTTGCGACCAAACCCTGACTTTATCCTGGGAAGAACAAAAAATTTCACTTGAGCCTATGGTGTCTGAGGTACTAAGTTTCTTTTGTCAAAACCCCCACACACTTATTTCCAGAGACGATCTGATCGAACATGTGTGGCAAGGAAGAATAGTAACTGACAACGCTGTCAATCGTGTGATCACCAAGCTCAGAAAGGCACTGAATGACGATCCCCGCAGCCCTGCATTCATCGTTACCTATCCAAAAAAAGGCTATCAGTTTATTGCCAGTATCAGCGCCATTACGAGCAACCTGCAATCCAGTGATGACGCAACGAAAGTATCGAATAAGGAAAAAGAGACGCGCATTAAACTTACCTACGCGACACTTATTTTAATGACAGCTATATGCATTCTGGGTGCCGCTTATTTCCTACATCAGGCTATGCCAACTGCTGACCCACAGCGTCTAAACGAGGTAAGCGCGCTAACTCGGGAACCCGGACTGGAGCTATACCCCCGGCTTTCTCCCGATGAGCAGTATTTATTGTTTACAGAAGCATACAACGACAGCATTGTATTGAAACTCAAATCACTCATAACGGGCGAAGTGGTAAACCTGGATCATGGACCGGATACATGGGAAGGGCCTGCGGATTGGCGAAAAGATGGCAAAGCACTGGTCTATCTTGCGACCACAGCAAACAGTTGTCAGTACTATTTAAGGACATTTGATGCGGGAAAATTAGGCCCACCGCAGCTTATCCACAATTGCCCCACCGGTAGCTATGGCAAAATTATCTTTACGCATAATCATGATCTGCTGATATACAGCGAAGCTGCTTATCAGGGTGGTCCTTTTAGTTTATTCAGCTTAAGGCTCTCTAGCGGAGAAAAAAAGCGGCTGGTGCAACCCCTCCCCATGCCAGGTCGCAACAGTCAGTTTGATCTGCACCCGACCCGGAACTTACTGCTTATTTCAGCTCCGGATGCCCAATTCTGGCCAGCTCTGTCTGTACTCGACATTACACAAAATCAGTTGTCCCGGTTATTCACGCTCAATCAACATGCGTGCTGCGCAATCTGGAACCATACAGGAGACAGAGTCATTATAACCAGTGACTATCCCGCTAACCAACTTGTCAGCTACGATTTAAACGGCCAATCCCCGACTGTGATTTACACAGACACCCATTCAATTTCTACTCCTGCACGCCACCCAAATGGGCAAGACTACCTGTTCAGTACAGGTAGTCGTGACAAGAATATCCTCTATTTATTTTCAGATAGCAGCGAGCAAACAGCACTCGGGGTAACGTCCGTCGATGAGCGGTTAGCGCGTTTTTCCGATGATGGCCAAAAAGTAGCTTATATCAGCCTGGCCTCTGGGTCTGAACAAATATGGATTTACGATCTGGCGGAAAAAACGACAAGCATGCGTTCAAAATTCGACAAAGCCAGACATATTCTTGACTTAAAGTGGTCTATTGATAATCGCTTTATCTTCGCTTTAGCCCATAATAAGCTTCTCCAGATAGACACCCAAACAGGTCTGAGCAAAACGCTTAAAGTGCCGCATGGCCAGATCGCCGGGCTCTCAGTTAAAGACAACGACAGCATTGCCTTCAGTATAAAAAGCGCAGATAAGTGGCAAGTGCATTACTACAATATTCGCACAGATGAACTTCATAGCGCCCAACATAAATGGCAATTTGTATCGTTCGCTAAAACACCTGAAGATACAGTGTGGCAGGACAATAATGGTGACTATTTCACCGGTCTGACTCACTTACCGGTAACCTCAGACACCATTAAGCAAGTTCCATTGATTGTTCAGTATCGCTTCAACTTACGTAAACAGGCAAATACCTGGCTATGGCAGCATGCAGCAGCACGCCGCTATCCGCTATATCAGTATGATGAGCGAAAACAAACCAAACGCCTCATCGCGACATCAGATAGTAGCGACTTTGACTGGTACCAGAATAAAATCCTTATCAATACCCTCCATTATGAAAACTTTGATATTTACCGCTCAAAAATAGAGAGCACAGGTAGAAAGTAAAAATATCCAGCAGGAACGAATTGAGCGGAAGGCTCGTGGTTATCTGAGGGTACCTGTAGTCCATCGGGGTATCTATGTTTTTCATCTTTCTTAAATTCAAATATATTTAAAATACCCATTAAAGGACCAAAATAACAAACTGTGCCTAAAAGCAAAAACCAATCATTCCAAAAAATTAAATAAAATATAACTTTTCATCACAAAAAAACTTGGTTATTGTACAAACAGGCCCTGACATATTGCAGAGCAAAAGTCAGCTTTAGCATCGCGTTCAGGGTTCATTTGATGAATTAGAAAATAAAAAATCTAAAATAAGGAAATATAAAATGAAGGTACAACTAAAAAAGAAAAACCTAAAGACATTGAATGAAAGCAATCAATTAGCTAAACAAGCAACACCACAAGTTGCAGGTGGTGCAGAAATCTCTGTCTATCCACAATGCAACCCATCAAACCCTGTTATTTGTTGGACAAATGGTGGCTGGCACGGCTGTGTAACTAAATAATACTGGCTATCTATGACGCAGGTTAAAGCCCAACCTTCTGCGCTTCCGGAAATATCTAAATTTTTTCCAAGCGCAGTTTTAATACAAGCGCTCTATTTCATAAAAATCACATAAAATGAATTCGTTAAATGATCAATGCTTAGCATTGGTAGATTTGGCAAGCGGTGGCTGCGAAACCTAATTAGAGTCAAGTTCTAAATTATCAAGGTAAAGTGCACCCAAATACCATCTTTGTATTCCACTACAGGCCCTCAGACCTACTTTTTAATAATTGACAGGCAGAAATAAGTGACATTCAAGCTATGGAGTAAAATCACAGCTTAGCGGTCAAATAGTGTAGTTGTCTCAGCCAATATACCCTAAACTCAATGGAGTGCCAGGCACTCTCAAGCTTCTCAATGATCCACTCACTGCTTTTCTGTACTCAGCACTAGTTACTAGCACTGCCGTTTTTACCAGTGAACTCTATTGAAAAGCCTTTGTCATCCTCTCCTGATACATAAACAGTGATGTGCTTATCGTTATTCAGTTGATACCTAATCTTTTTAGGAAAATCATGGTGTGAATTTTCAAATATCGCGGAGTTTGCTGAGCAGCTTGTTAGTTTGAATGCCGTTGGTAATGTATTACTGGTAACTTTAGCTAAATAAAAAACCTCTCCAGACATTTCAACCAGGCGAAGAGTTTCGGCACTCACCACTTTGTTCTCAACAATGGAATATGTTTGACCATAGCCCTCAAATGTTTTCTCGCTGATTCGAGTCCATGATTCATTGAATTTCAATTTGCTATTTTCAGAATGCCAATTACCTATCAGCCAATTCAATGAATGCAACGTATTACATGCTTTCTCCAGGGCCGAGGATTGAAAAGAAAAACAAAGTAACACCAAACTCATAACTTTCAACATTGTACTTAGCTCCATTGATAACTGGCTCTTTCGAACGCTTGAGCACATAGCCTGCACATTGCGTTTACTGACCAGATATTGGTACTTGGTTACTCTCTCATCCATTTTGCTTCAATTTCTGTGACAATTCATGCTTTAAAGATGAATTTTAATAACTAAGCTTTTTGGTGTCTTTGACTTTATAATCATTAGTTTTATATATTTTTTAAGATTCAACAAAGTTCTTAATCTTCTCTATCCCTACCGCTCTTACCCAATTGTTTATAAGTCACTAAACTTGAATGCATAAAAAACATAAGATCTCTTGCCTGTACTATTTTCAAATTTACCTTTCACTATAATATAGGACTGAAGAACTAACTCCGTTGAGAATGGGTGCAAAGAATTGTGCATGGCTCGACCAAACTCAGTAAACAATACTTATCATTTCTTAGTAATTCACCAGCACTATATATCTTAGCTAGAAAAATAATTTATACGCCAGCGGGCTTTAGATATTGTTCGCAATGTAAGAGCAGATCTGACGGTAGTGTTTCCGGATAATTTGAATCATAAGCGATCATTTCTCTGGCTACTGCTCTTGCTTCTTTGTTGAGCGAAGGATGCTCCATGGCCAGAGCAATGTGCTTCCATGTATATGCCTTCTTATCTCTGTAGCGCCGATAATTAATTTCCCCCTCCCAGAACTTCAGAATCTGCTGACAAGTATTAATGGTCAACTCCGGCTTACTTTGGTAAGCCTCAAGTACACTAATCAGCATTAGCCTTCCGCTTTCTTGCCAGTTGTCTAAGTAACTCTGTGTTGTTTTCACCCAAACCTGATCATGAAAAAAGGGCATCTTTAGGACTTGAATATATCGATTAAAAACATGCCGAGGCGTTTTACCTGGGTTATATTCACTGATAATTTCAGCGACTACCGGAGTGTAAAGTTCAAATTGAGCATG
Source organism: Pseudoalteromonas sp. McH1-42 (assembly GCF_022347845.1). Classification (NCBI taxonomy): domain Bacteria; kingdom Pseudomonadati; phylum Pseudomonadota; class Gammaproteobacteria; order Alteromonadales; family Pseudoalteromonadaceae; genus Pseudoalteromonas; species Pseudoalteromonas sp. McH1-42. Next base: position 67,411 of record NZ_JAKRFU010000017.1, read on the forward strand.
AACTACCAGGGAATAATACACTACATGCCAATTCAGGTATCTCCAGTTTGACTGTTCTTGAAATAATCTGATCACATACTGCTTCGCTTTTGGGTGCGCATACACTTCTCTTAAGCAGCTGGAGATAACTTGCGGGCTTAATGGCGTTTCAGGTGAATCCCTTTCCAGCAAGCGAAGTGCCAGCTCTTGACCTGACTTGTGTCCTTGTAATAGCTTGAGGCAACTACAGATAACTTGCAGGTTTAACGGCGTTTCAGGTGAATCTCTTTCCAGCAAGCGAAGTGCCTGCTGCTGGCCTGACTCATGCCCTTGCAATAGGTTTAGACAGCTAGAAATAGTCTGGTGACCTAACGGCGTTTCAGGTGAATCTCTTTCCAACAGGCGAAGCGCCTGCTCCTGACCTGACTGGTGCCCTTGTAATAGCTTAAGGCAACTACAGGTAACTTCCGAACCTAACGGCGTTTCAGGTGAATCTCTTTTCAGCAGACGAAGTGCCTGCTGCTGTCCTGCTTCAAGCCCTTGTAATAACTTTAAACAACTACAGGTGACTTCTGGACTTAATGGCGTTTCAGGTGAATCCTTTTCCAGCAAGCGAAGTGCCTGCTCCTGACCCGACTCATGCCCTTGCAATAGGTTTAGGCAACTACAGATAGTCTGGTGACTTAACGGCGTTTCGGGTGAATCCCTTTTTAGCAAGCGAAGTGCCTGCTCCTGACCTGACTCGTGCCCTTGCAATAGGTTCAGACAACTAGAGATAGTCTGGTGACCTAACGGCGTTTCAGGTGAATCACTTTGCAGCAGGCGAAGTGCCTGCTCCCGACCTGATTCAAGCCCTTGTAATAGCTTTAAACAACTACAGGTGACTTCTGGACTTAGTGGCGTTTCAGGTGAATCCCTTTCCAGCAGACGAAGCGCCTGCTCCTGACCTGACTCATGCCCTTTCAAAAGTCTTAAGCAACTGGAGGTGACTTCTGAACTTAATGGCGTTTCAGGTGAATCCCTTTCCAGCAAACGAAGTGCCTGCTGCTGTCCTGATTCGTGCCCTTGCAATAAGTTTAGACAGCTACAGATAGTACCTTGACTCAGTACAGACAAAGCTGATTTTCTTTCTAACAGGTTAACTGCATTGATTATTTTTTCGGAACGATTGAAGTCTTTTCCTTTAATAAGATAGAGCAAGTAACCATCAAAGCTGCATCCCCGTTTATCCAATTGTTCAATATAGGACAGCTTTTCAATTCTACTCTTGAAAAAACCCTCTTCGCATAATCGATTCAATAATAAGCTAGATGTAACCCTGTCAGAAAACCTTTCTAAAGCCAAATCCAAGACCTGGTGGTGCAAGAAGTGGCTTTCATCCATTCCCTGCACTATTACATAACTTATACCTTCTTCAGCCAGAGTATCGTGGTTGAAACTTAGATAGCTTTCACTGTTTCTATTAATATAACTTCGCAGCCTTTCATTCACTTCACCTTTTCCTTCCAGACTAAAATATGCGCCATATTTCGTGGAATCATCAAAAAAATCAGCTAAGTAACAAAAGTCTTTCTCATGGAGTAAAGTCTTGTTATTTTTATAAAGCCAGGACCAGTAAACCAAAGCTTTCGCAAGTGCAGAGTGTTGCTCATATATTTTTTTAATATCGCTCTGAATTATCGCCCGATAATGACTCATCAAGTTGCAATCAAGTGAAAATAAAGCCGATTCGTCTCCTGCCGTTCTGGCTAGAATGAATAGCAAAAGAAACAAGCTTGACTTACTGTAGTCCTCCTTCTTTGACATTATTTCATGTGTGCTGCTCCATTGCGGCATCCTTTCAACAATAGCGCTCAGTAGATCATGGTTCTCGTCTGGTTTTAAGCTATATAGGTTATTATCAGGATTGAATAAATACTTTAAGTACGGCTTCTGCTCAGGAAAGCGATCTCCTATCACCAGTCTGACGGAGCGATGACTAGAAAGCGCATTAAATAGTTCGTTAAGGTGGTTAGAGTTATCCGAAAAACGGTACCAATCTTCAATAAAGACTAAATATTTCCCTTGTGTCCATGGAATGTCCGCCATAGCGTTAATGAAAAAATCATCTATGTCCTCCAGCCAAATTACAGAATATTCTGATTTACTCAAGTTGAAGGCTATCCGTCGAAGTAAGGTAGACTTTCCTGACCCTCCGGCCCCACTCACAACAGAAGCTACTCGCATATCAACGTCGTCATGAAATGATTTTATGATCTGTTGCTCAATATCTGCTTCAATGCTGCGCCTAATATCCCAACGCTGAGCAATACCATACCACTGACAATCATCTTTTAATTTAGCCGTATAAAAGTGATAAGGGGCAAAGTGTTCCTGAAAGTTTTCAGCTATGCCTTCAAAAAAGGATTCGCTAATAACTAGGGCCCCAGGGGGGTTGAAAGATTTAGTCTTTTTTTTTAATTGCTTTTTTCTTGGCCAGACAGGGTGCCAAGGCAGCTCTTCATCGGACTCACTATCTGGCCCTGCCCATACTACCGGTAATGTATTATTTGGTGTGTTATGAGGCATCACAATCAATGCCTGACTATCATCGTATCCCAGAGGGTGGGCTGGATATAATTTTTTGCCCCATTCAAGACATACTGCCTTGACTAGTTCTCTCTCCTCTTGCGTAGTGAACACGTACGAATTATCACTGAATGCCATATATTCGTCATAAAGAGGTCGACATACGAGCAGGCTATTAAAATTAGTATCTCGCCTAATATTTTCCTGTCCGTTCTCAAACCCAAGAAGCGCTACATAATGACATCTTGCCCTTGCATTTTTCAGGTAATTATTAAAGAACTTCGTTGCTTGATTACCAGAACCAATGATATCGTCAAAAAAAACAATATCTATATCGCGATTCAAATGTGCTCTAAAATCATCAGATTTAAAGTTCTTTTCTTTTAAGCCAAGCTCTTTTCCATATTGATATAAAAACTGACTACCACTTGAAGCAGATGAAAGTTCTAGTGGATAAAATAAAACATCTTTTAGATCATCTCTGAATATTTTCTTTATGTGCTTTGCTGCTATATTTACATAATCTCGCATCTCATCATCAGTGATGTATTCAATATTTTTCAGCAAGGTCAAAGCTGCCTTACACTGGGACGGCCTAAAGTTACAGAGCCATCGGGTCACATCTCGATATTTATCTTGAAAGAAAGCACTTCTTCTGGGAACCCAGTGCTCTACTATTATCTCTAATTCAGATTTGTGTTCAGCAATGAATTTTTGATGTGGATTCATAATCCCTTCCCCATTTAATACTATCGACTATTTGTCTAACCTTTATCTAGCCTTACCTTAAGCTAATCCAAAGAAGCAAAGCACAAAGGTAGAGTAGCTTCTACCAGTGTATTAGTGATAATGCGGATAAGGCCATTGACCAATAAACCAACATGCCACCAATAAAATTTATTATAATTAGATCAAAAACCTACCATCTCTAGTTTCAGCCTTCAAGCCTAATATAAAGCCCCAAGGTAAGTGAGGCACTGGTTCTGGTTATGAAAGTCATGAATAAAATCATATCTTTCATAATCTTAAGAAGAGAACTTGCTTAGGCGAATATTCTATGAGTTGGGAGCGCGAGACGCGAAGCGAGTTCGAACGACTCGTATACTGGTTTATGATCCTGTCCTGAACTTGCATAGAGGAATCATTACTTTGCGTATAAACAGATCCCGAATCAAAAACCGTGCGGGATGACGCTGTAGAATGTTAGTTTTGCCTTCAATGACAACTGCGAAGCTGTGTTGCCACAGCTTTCTTGGTACTGGAGCCAAAGAAAATGCCAGTAACATCTTTGCTCAGCTCACCTTTATCAACCTATCGCATTAAGCATTTCGCTGAGTAAACACCACTTTAAAACTCGCACCGCCCTGCTCGTTTTTGCAAGTAACGCTAAGTTTGGCATCGTGAAAATCAACGACTTCTTTGACAATTGACAGGCCCAGTCCACTGCCGGTCAGGGTGGATTGCTCTTGTCGCCAGAAACGCTCAAACAAACGGTCATAATACTGTGATTGGATCCCCGGGCCATTGTCACTGACTTCCAGCTCGGTAGTGGTCACTTTTACCTGAATTTTGGCGTTATCCTGCGAGTGTTTCAGGGCGTTTTCGACCAGGTTTTTGATCATGATGTGCACGGCGGCTTTGTCAGCCAGGATCTGATCTGTGTCGGAGTCCGCATCCAGGCTTAATTCTTTATCAAACTGCAGTGCCAAAGGGGCAAGCATCATACATACTTCCTGCGCCAGTGCAGACAAATTCACAGGTACTTTGTTATACACCACAAAGTTTTGCGCACGAGACAGGTCCAGTAGCTGTTGAACCACCCGAGTCATATACGCTACATCGTTGACGATTTCTTCGCGGATCTGGGGGGCAATATCGGCCAGCTGAACCCGGGTATTTAACACAGCCAGTGGCGTTTTAAGCTCGTGGGCTGCGTTTGCCACGAACCGCTTTTGCTCATCAAAGCCGGCCTCTACCCGCTCCATTGCCTGGTTAAGTGAATTCACTATGGGCTGAATTTCATAAGGCAGGCCCTCATTGCTGAGCCTGAAGCTCAGTTGCTCCGGCTTGATCTGCTTTAACTGACCTGCCACGGTTTTTACCGGTTGCACCACAGAGCGCACAGACAAATACCCGACCAGCATAAACACCCCAAATGCCGCAAAAATGGTAATGGCGGTCACCCGGTTAAGTGCCGGTATCACAGCTTCGTTCGCCAGTTCGGTGATTAAATCATTGCGCGCCATATCCAGCACCAGCGCCTGACCATTCAACGTGAGTTCAGTACGAAAACGGTCCACGCCCGCTAAGTGAGAATACCCAACCGGAATATCCCCAGTCAGCGCTTCAAGCGCAGCCGAGCCTTGATCATTGCTTACGGACTGAAGCAACACCTCATTATTCGCAACACGGATAACACGAAACGCAAAGTTATTATACAGGGCATCATAGCCCCATTTTTCAATCACGCTATCGGGGGCATATATAAGCTGCTGCTGTTCAAAACGCAGTGCGTCTGCGACATCTTCGCTCATCCCCTTCATACTGACTTCCAGCGCCAGGTTGGCATAGTTCATCGAAAACAAATGTAAGATCACACCAATGCCGGTAAATACGACAGAGCCAATTAGTATAAAGTGCAGATATATCTTGCGAGCAAGCGAGTTTTTAATGATCTTCATGCCAATATGTATCCTATGCCGCGAAGCGTTTTAATGGTCACGCCAGCTTCTGTGCCATCGAGCTTTTTGCGTATTCGGTGAACCGCGACTTGCAAGGCGTTATCGGTGACTTCAAACCCCATCGCATAGATGGCATCGTAAAGCGCATCTTTGCCAACAGTCAGCCCAACATGGCGCAACAGATATTCCAAAATAGCCACTTCGGTTTTACCCATAGAAAGGTTTTCACCACTCACCGTCACTCTGCGAGATTTGGGGTCAAGGGCGAGATTGCCATGAGACAACAAAGTGCCTGTATACTGGCTCGGTCGACGCAGCAAAGCACGCATACGCGCGAGCAATTCGCCAATGTCGAAGGGCTTGTTAATATAATCATCTGCGCCCAAATCCAGCCCGGCAATGCGGTCATCGACACTACCGCGCGCTGTTAAGATCAAGACAGGCACCGGGTTTTCAGCTTCACGCAGTGTTGCTATCACATCCAGTCCGTCTTTGTCGGGCAGACCCAGATCCAGAATAATGGCGTCGTAGTGCCAAAGGGCCATTTGATCATGTAATGCACCCGCACTGGTGGCAATATCGGCAGCATAGCCTTCCTTAGTCATGGCCTGCTGGATAAAACTGGCCAGTTGCAGGTTATCCTCAGTGATCAAAATGCGCATACTAGGTTCTCCATTGTCTGACTGTGCAGTACTTTCTCTCGTTATTCCGTGCATATATTAACCAGGCGTGGCACATCTGCCGATGAGTGCTGACTACATTTGGGTAACAGCAGTTGTAGTAACACCGGAATGACCACCAGCACCAGTATTGTAGAAGTGATCAACCCACCGATAACGGCCCATGCCAGCGGTGGCCACAACGGACTGCTGGCTGACGTTAGCGGCAGCATGCCCACGATGGTTGTAACTGTAGTGACTATAACAGGGCGCACTCTATTTTGTACCGATAATATGATGGCTGTCTGAGTATTCTGACCGCCTTGTACGTAAAACAAAGTACCGTCGATCAATAAGATAGCATTATTTACCACAATCCCTGCTAATGCCAGAATACCCAATACTGACATAAACCCGAACGGAACCTGTGCCAGACTCAACATGGCAGGTGCACCTATAACGGCAAACGGAATGCTCAGCATCACAAGTAAGGTTAAACGCAGTGAGTTGAACTGCAGTATCAGGGCTATAAAAAGTAGCAATGCGCCAACCGGCAGCGTTTTAACCAGTGCATTATTGGCCTCACCAGATTCCGCCATTTCGCCCCCAAACTCCAGTTTAAGGCCATAGCGCTGTGCAATAGCTGTTAGTGCTGGCTTCAGCTCAGTGAGCAGTTCAGTCTCATCCACACCCGGTGCCACTTCACTGATCAGTTTAACCACGGGCACACCGTTTCTGCGCTCCAGAAGCGCCGGCTGGCCAAGTACCTGAGTATCTGCCAGCGCATGCACTGGTACGGGTTTGTCTATCAAAGACGTGAGTACACCAGTATTCATCATGTCCATGCTGTCATGGCTGGAATTCGGATCGTACAATACCACCGCTGTTGGCTCATCGTTAAAACTCACTTGCGTCATAGTCAGGCCTGAACTGCGCCAGGCCAGATAGTCATTGAGTTGGCTTTCCGTCAGACCAAACTGACTAAGGCGTTGCTGATCAAACGTCATCGTCAGCTGTGGTACGGGGACCGCGTAGTCTTTCCCCGGCGCTTCGAAGCGCGCATCTGCTTTGAGCATGGCAAATACCTCTTCACCGGCACGGCGAAGTACATCGTAATCTTCACCACTTAGCCACATTACCACAGTACTTTCTAATGGCGGTCCCTGGCCCAGTTCACGGGCGCGCAACACGGCCTCTGGATACGCTTTTTGCAAGCTGGTGTTAAGCTGTTCAACTAACTGAGCCATATCTGTATTGGTTTGTGCAGTGAGTACCACACGGCCAATATGACTTTCATCCGGCTTTTGCGCCAAATTGTAGTAAAACCTCGGGCCAGAAAAGCCATTGAACACTAAGGTACGCTGGACGTCGGCTCGGGCGCTAATGTCTTCAGCAATTTGGTTCAATATGCTGGCTGTATATAGTTTATGACTGCCTATTGGCAGCTCTACATCCACAATGGCTTGGTTACGATTGGTTTTTGGAAAAAACTCGCCATCAGCTTGTGGCAATGACATTAATCCGGCGCATAAACCAACAGCCGCAACCAAAGTCAGCGCTTTATATTGCAACGTAAACTGCGATAAAGCCAATGCGCCCCGCTCTAAGTGTTGTTGCAACTGCTGCTGCCAGCGTGACGCCCTCAGTGTGCGAACAGGCAAATAGCGGTTAAGCAACGGCACCAATGTCAATGCAATCGCGTAGCTGGCTACAATACACAAAATAACCATCACCGGAATACTGGCAATAAAGTCTGCCACACTGCCCTTGGCCATGAGCATAGGTAAAAATGCCGCTATCGTTGTCACGGTGGCCGCGCATAAAGGACGCCATAGCTCATGGATACTTTGGATGGCGCTGTGCAGAGGGTCGGTGCCAGACGAAATATGGCGATTAAACCGCTCGGCAACCACAATACAATTGTCAACCATCAGGCCCAGAGACAAAATAAGTCCTGCAATCGTCATCTGGTGTAACACCCCATCCATGGCACTGAATGCCGCTATGGCAGATAGCGTGATAGCCACCACTGCAATACACACACTGACAGCCCCGCTTGCGGACAAGAAAATAAACAAAATAGCGGCAATGGCAATCAGGCTAAGCATTAAAGATTGCATCAGGGCATCTTTGCGCTTTTTGGCCCACTTGGGCTGGAATAACTCAATGCTCACGATCTCTGCGCCATGGGTCTGGTTAAACTGCTCAACCAGCTGGGTGATCTGCTCTCCTGCCTGAGCAATACGGATCCGGTTGGGTACCAGGGTTACTGCCACGCCAAGTTGCTGCTGACCGTCAACCCAGAAAGACTCTCGGGCTTTGGGGTCGGTACGATAGTGGACATCTGCCAAAGTTGAAAGGGGTAACTGCTGACCCTGAGCCGTTGCTATCAGGGTATTTTTTAATTCATCGGTAGAGTCTAACTGAGCCACCGGAGATAAGATCAGGTTAGCTCTGTCGTCAGTGATGCTGGCCACCGAATCTGTATTATTAGCAGCTGCTATACGCTGTGCAATCTGCAACGGGGTAATACCCGTTTGCTGCATAGTCTGCTGTGAAAAAGCCACCGCTATCTGTTGGCCCGGATCGCCCACTAGCTGTGCATTACGTACCGTGCTAAGTGCCAATAGCTGGTCACGCAGCGCGATGGCAAGTTGGCGCTCCTGCAACAAATCTCCCCGACTGCGCACTGACAAAAAAATACCCTGGGTGTCCTGCACGCGATCCATGATGGTCATCGACAACGTCGGGTTACTCTGGCGTATTGGCGCAATACTTTCTTTGATCCGTTGCCAGACCTGATCGGTGTTGTACACGGTTTCTTTTAACTCAATATCCAGTGACGCAGCGCCATGTTTAACCTGAGCACTGTAGGCCTGGATCTCATCTATTTGTGCTAACACGCGCTCTAGCGGGCGAATGTAACGCTGCGCCAAAGACTCGGCTTCGAGGCCACTGGCATTGAGCACAATCAGACCATTGCGATATGGAAAAGTGGGATCTTCCTGCTCAGGAGCACTAAACCAGCCTCCCACACCAGCAAAGCACACAATACATATCAAACCCAGGATCAGGCGTGGGTTGACAAACCAGGGCGTTCTATTCACAACTTACTCCTTATAAAGCGAGGGGGTTTGCAGCGTCCGACTGTCTGCAAATACCAATGCAGGTGATTCAAGCGCTTCTTCACTACTTACCAATATATGATTGGCTCGCCCTGTTACGACCTGCACGTACTGGCGTCGTTCAGGGCTCGATTGCAGCACGACATAAGACCGACCTGTTTCGTCATAATGCAAGACACCGCCTGGCAGCTGATACAAGCGCTGATCTGAAAGCGGTATTTGTAATTGTACATTCAGGCCCATCCAGCTTTGCTCTTGTGCTGCCAGTTGGACTTTCAAAAAAAAGAAAGGAGAGCGAGACCCCAGCGGCAATACGCGCTCTACAATTACCCCCTTAATTGACTCATTTAACGCGGGCACAAATACCTCTACCTGCTGTTGTGCATTAACTTTTAAGGCCACCTCTTCGGGAATTGCAAAGCGGGCATGTAACGCATCAGCCGCCTGAAAGTTCATTACCGTTTGCCCAGCGTCAGCGTACTCTTTTTTACGTACCAGAAGATCGCTCACCACCCCATCAAATGGCGCATTGATGGTCAACTCCGCAAGTTGATTGCGCGCGGCATTCACTTCGGCCTGCGCCTTATTTATCTGCTGATAGGCCATATCCAGGTCACGACGAAGCTTGTCCAGCTGAGACTGAGTTTGCAGGTTACGTTTTACCAAAGCCTCAGCACGCTCGAATTCGACTCGGGAATTGGTAAACGCCGCATTTGCCCGCTGGAGTTCAGCCCGGGCCTGATCCAGTAGCGCATAAGCCACGGGATCGTACAGCTCCATCAAGGCTGTGCCCCGAGTCACAAACTGCCCAGCACGTACCCAGAGCTTTTCTACCCGACCCGATTTCAGCGCAGCCAGCTGAGTATCTTCTGCGCCTTCAATCTGGCCATAAAATACTTTCTTTGGTACGTCCATAACCCGCTCAGGCAGCACAGTGGCTAACTGAATAGCTGGCTGATTAGAATCAGCCTCTACATAAGCGTCACGCTGCTGATCCTGACAGCCAAGCAGAGCTATTAGACTCAGCAGAACAAGGGGTTTAGAAGACATATACATACCCCAGCAATAGTTGCGCAGCACCAGATTTACCTATCAATGGAGAGTCTTCGATCTCGCTGCCGTAGGCGGTATAGCTCAGGTCAGCTTTAATCATATGGTTTTTACCAAAGAACCAATCACTGGAGACACCCACCTCAACATTCATGGTTGCTTCGCCCACATAAGCCATACGTCCGGCGCGTTGCTCATTGGGTAGAACACCATAGTAATAGTCAACCAGATCTTCACTCAGATAACTGGCAGACACATAGGGCACAATGCGGCCATCGCCTACGTTAAATGGTACGCCATAACTTACACCAGCCTCATACCCTTTATGGGTGCTGGTCACATCGTGCATAAAAGAAAAGCCAAACTCGCCAAACTCAGTGTCCAGCTCCCCTTCAAACCCAAAGTCGAAACTCATGTCCCTGTCTTCCATGCCCAGGAAAATGTCACCATCGGCTTCTTCGTAACCATCCAGCCGTAACTGACCCACAACCGAAAACTCTATATTTTCTTGCTGCCAGACTTTATAACTGCCACGCGGTCCTAATAATGAAAAATTACCAGACTGAATGGCCAAAGCTGGCACCAGAATGGTCTCATTGCCAACATCTGTATAGCCCTGATCCTGAGAGACAATTGCTGCGCCAATCCCCCATTGAATGCCTTGGTCCTGATCGTCAGCCAGAGTAGAAAAGCTCATAAATGCCAGAGAAATCAAAGAAAGTGTTTTGTTCATTACCGTGCTCCGTTAGTCAAACTTACTGTATCGGACAACTCATTTGTCCGGGGTTAAGTAAAACTTAAGGGAACAAACTTTCTTGAAACTTACAGCGCAGTAATTTTTTGAAAATTATGACTTGAGATAATCGAGGCACAGGTTGATCTGAAGGTATCGTAAATAGCTATGAGACTGTGTCGACGCCTATGAAGAGACTTACTAACTTGTTTAAAGTACAGGCCGATAACGGACTATCAGCCTGTCAACCAGCCACAAACAACAACAGCTTATTCGTTAGGTTTTGGCTGCACACTTTCAATGTGAGCCGGGAAGTAAAAGCTCAACCTTATTCGTCACCGCTTTCAGCCCTGACGCACCTTGCCTGAAAGCGGTTTCTCGCTAATTGTATGAATTATTGACTCGCAGGGCATGCTTACCACTTTAGTGCTCGTTCGCTCCAACACGCTTTTTCACGGCTGAAATAAACTGTTCTGGATTATCAAGACCGATGAAAATGTACTCCACCGCGCCTTGCGGTTCAGCCAACTCAATTTTGACATTCGGGTTACCAGCGTAATTGTAACGCTTTACGCACTGGGCTCTTGCCACATATTCGTCATGCGATTGTATTTTGGCGATGTTTCTTAAAGGGATAACAAACGAATGAAACAGGCCATAACGAATGACTAGCTCATTACCAACCAAAGAGACCGGCCTGCGAGACACCGCGCGATACTCTGCAACAAAGAAGACCAAGCTTGCAAAGGTAAGAAAAGTCACAATATTCGCAGCCAACGGTGACCAGACAAAATGTAAAAATAGATGCATGATCGGCATTTCGAGGACAATCAAGAAAATGAACCCAAGTAAGTTACTCTTTGCGCCATCTTTTTGGTGATATGTAAAGTGCTGCTCACCACAAAAGTGCTCTGCTTTTACTCGCTTTGCAAAGAGCGCAAAAGTCCACATGCGTATTTCAAAGGTAAATAACCTCGCCAAAGTGCTGTCACCCAAATACCGATTAACTGATGTTTCTATCGCGCTATCCGGATCTTCGAGCTGACCGATGGCAACCTTAATTGAAAAATATACGGTGATCGCTGCCACCAGTTCAAGCAACAAAATTGCCGCTAAAACAAAATAACGGCCGCTTTCAAGGTAATGCCAAAGCAATTTGCTGTGTTCGGGAATAATATAACTCCCCACCAAAATAGCCAAACACACTAGGACAATCGCTTTTAGCAAGGCTTGCTTATAATTCTTGACACATAAGAAGCACAAGACGGGTAGTACAAGCAACGCATCTAAAAGATATAGCCACTCAAAGTTTGCATGACCATAATCATTTAGCCAGCTATCAGACTGGTAATAGACTCCCCACCAGATTGAAATACATAGCAGAAATATCACTGGGACTTTTGACTTTATCGAGTCACTCATACACCTTTCCTTTTGATGTAGTGCTTAACATTACGCTTTACTCTGAAAGCACTGATTTTTTACCTCTGGCAATATCCTATATTGTACAGACCTGCCTTGCAGTGTTTCAAAGTTAATTTTGAAGGCTTTATGTCACTATACTTGCGAGTGATTGAGCAATCATTTAGCGAATGATGTGTTATTTAACAGCAGTAAATCGATGCCACTTATTGATATCTCACAAAAGCTATCATCCCTATAGCGGTTTTAACTAAGCAGGCTATTCTGAAACGGTCATTGTACTCATAGCTTATAATTTACCTGCCGGCGCATGGTGTCACTAGCTCCGTCACTTGCTGCTATATATTTGGATATTCCAGTTGAGCAACACCAAGAGCCCCAGCCATGAAATAAGGAAATCAAAAATTAAGGGGAGACTATCAGGACCGCTTTCCTTGGTTCATGTCAGCATTTTTAGATAAATGAAATAATTACGGGACGTTAAATGCCATGTCATAACTAGCCAAACAAGAAGCTAGGCTGGCGTGCTCACTGGTTACTTTGGCTGGCTGCTACTTCTCTACCTTTCTCAATTACCATGTTCAGTGATACGGGTTAACCTGTACTACCCAAGTTTGAGCACCGCAAACTAAAAACGTTTAACCATGGCAAGCCTAATTAAAAATCAACCATGACGTGCTCGTGCTTTTGCCCGTTCTCTTGTGCCCGCTTCTGCCCTTTTTGATACTCTTGCGCGATCATTTCTTCTATCACTGACGCTTTTTCATTGAAGTCTTTTTCTGATAAATAGCCAGCTTCAAATAAATCCTCAAGCTCATCCAGCTTCTCTTGCAGCTGTTTGATCTTTTCCAGGTTGACACCCAGGCGCTGCATTATAATGGCTTCTTGCATCTCGCCTAAAAAGTTATCGTTGCGGATCGTCGTCTGCAACTCTTTTCGCTGATATTGCAAACTAACCTCTGAGGGTTGAGACTCCGGCATTTCCATAGCAAGCTCCTGGCTGAAGCCTGAGTCTGTATTTCCACTCCCCGGCAATTTACTGCCAGTGTCAACTTTGTTTTCAGCAGCCACTGGGCCAGCACCGGCCGTTTTGTACATTAACATGGTAACTCCTTGATACATTTCTAATACCTATCTGTATGTATCAAAATTTGAGCCAACTATGAGATTGTCATGTTAGGTAGGTCTGAAGCGGAGTTGAGATAGAGTGACTGTCCAATTTTCAACCAACATGAGTTTATTACTCCGCGACGATAAAAGGACCTGATCCCGGGCACAACACCATCAAAAAAACTTTTCAGCTCAGGCACGTAAAATAGATACGAACTCTCTGTGCAATTGATTAACTCTCACCCCAGTGTGAGTGTTAAAAATCAATGTCCCCGCCATTGCCTTTAGTACTGAGCAAGTAACGAAATAAACGACCCAGGCCCCGCAAAAACCAACTGATTACATCGATTGGAAACTCAATAATCTCTTCGAGGAAATCCATTGTTGCGCTCTCTGTCTCGCGTTTCCCACGTTTTTTACTTGGCCAGAGCACGTATGATATAAAATACAAAAAACCACCGACTAGCAAACAGGCCCAATGAAAGTGGCCGGTCAACACACCCAAAATCAAACAGGTTCCGGTAAAAAAGCCCATAAGGGCTAAAGCAATTTTTAACTGTTCCATAGTTCATGTCCTTTTATGCGCCATCTCCAAACGCAGTCAAATCAGGGGAGCAAGTAAACAAAGCGAGGAAGCTGACAAGCCTTGTTAAGGCACCTTAAACTCCTTAATTGAATAGCTACATTCATCATCAACAACCTGATCGTCCCAGTCAACCTCAATGTTCAGTGGAAAGCCATATAATGGATGGTATTCAATTCGCAGGGCATCTGCATTCAGAATTACCTCTTTTGCCAAATCGAAGCGCCCTTCAATAGTCACCTTTTGCTTCCCTTCTAATAATTGAGGCTTTCCTTCAACCACTTGCACTTTACTGTAGTCCAAAAATATGCAGGCGTCAGTCGCAGTAAATGAGTATTCTGTCAATTCAAAGCCTTTCCATTGCATGCTCTGTCTTTCTACTCTTTCAACCGTTTCTGCATTGTTGGCCCAATGCATAATGCCCCAAGATGAGATAACCAGGAAAATTGACATACCCAGTGTAAAAATTATGGCATATACACTTTTTGAACTAAAAATTACCATGATTGCTCTCAAACTACTCATTAGGGAAGTTAGTTCTAAATAGTTATAATATCCGGGAGTGAAAAACCTTGCCTTCAGCACACTGGGAATCATCCCACGTAGGATTAATTATCTCCAATACATATAGGACCAACAGAAGAAAGTACGGCATGGTTTACCCAGTTTTTTTATGATACGTAGCTACGCATCATCACCAATATGACTGGCTATCTTATAAAGGGCTATGCAAGCTAACAAGAATGGAATACTCAATATCACGAAAAAAATACTTTCGACTAATATCTCACTATCTGCCGCTGATCCCATCAAAATGTCCATTGTTACCCACTGTGCCATTGAAACAGCAACAAACCCTAATATCGAGTAAAATAAAACATTCCCCCAGGGTAACCCTTTAACCTCACTGAATTTATACGCAGCAATACTGACTACTATGGTACTTACTATACCAATCAAAGCCTCAATCGCTTGAGAAACAGAATAAATGATAAAAAAGGCGCTATTTCCTTCCATGCTTCAAACTCCTATAAACAATGTGCGGCACAACGCCTTCAAGTACAAGTCGGGATGTCGTCCGGGCCCCTGAAAAAGCATAGCACCGCATTCCTAGAAGCTCCGATTCTAGAGCCCTTTTGCTTCAAAACAACTCATTAGTAATTTTCGTCGCTTTATTTCTTTCTCTGTAGCGGGATATTTTCGATAGCTGAATAGAGTTGATGTATGTTCAGACACACAAGCCCCTACCACATCTATATCAAATTTTTCGACATGGTTGCTGCTTACCTCATAATTGTTATCACATGCATAATTAACATAAGCAAATAGAGGCCCTCCGCCCAACCTTGGGTGTTTCAACTTAACTTTTTCAGTAATGCCAAGCTCTTTCATAGGAAGAAAACCCTTGCTTTTAAGCTCTTGAAAAATAAATTCAACCCCAATTTGAGTATTTACCTGAATTGGAGATTTGTCCTTTTTATTTTTATCGATTAGCAAAATAGTAGCCTTGTTATACTCTTTTTTTATTTTTGAGGTTTTATCAAAGCAAGTATCACCAGTGCTTGTCAGGTTATCATATACATCTTCTTCATACGTGTAAAAATCTCTAACAAACTGATAAGCTGGAGTGCTTGCACAGCCAACTAATAAAAGCGAAATAAAAAACGAAAATTGTTTAGAAAACATTATTTAACCCCTTGATATAGTCTGATTCTCCATCACCATGTGATGGCGTCAAAATGCTTCAATGCAACAAACAGCTGAGTCATAAAGCCAAGTGTTTTCACCCTGCCAAATAACCTTTATGAGAGACAACGCCATCAGGCTTATTTCCTCGCTACTGAAACTTAGGCAAGACCAAAAACTTGCAGCAACTAAAGCTACACTCTCACTCTACCGTAACTGGGTTACAAGAATTAGAACAGTATGGTTAGCTAATCAAAGAAGAGACTAGTATAAGCACTTTATTTGAGCAGCCTTAGCCACGAGGTAATAATGAGGCTAAATGAATAGTGGTTAATTAACCAAAAAAGATACATCTGACTTTTAAAAGGAGCAATATTAATTAATGAAAAAATCACACGAACAATTCACAACCCCTACCTTAAACTTTGAAATAGAAAAACCATTTTAAAAAATCAACACCAAAACTTCCCTCTTATTTTTACTATTGTCAAAAAGTTCATGACTAATAAATATCGCTCCACTTTTCAATGGAATCCCAGTCTACTTCTTGATCAACAACCCTCGCATTTGCATAGTAAGTTCTTCGGTAAGAAAATATTTTTTCTGTAAGCCTAAAGTCACTAACAAAACCTTTTTCAACAATCTCCAAGCGTGAAACCAATTTCTTTTCTAAGTCAAAAATTGCAACTCTCGTTTTTGGCCCCTTTCTATAATCTGTTGTAAGCCATTCTTGAATAGCTAAATAACGGCCACCTAGCAATTCACTGCGTTCAAACCCATAGTAGAAAGTCGGTACTTTATGTCCTTCGATTTCCAATGAGTAATATGCAGGGCCAAATTTGACTTCGCTCTTATAATTTAACTGATACTGCACCTTTGATTTTCTCGTCATTTGACTAATGTCTTTTGCCTGTTGAATACAGCTATTTAGAGTTTCATGAAAATCGACACCCGAACAACCAGCTTTACGCCCCAGCGTATCCTCTCCCTCTGCTGAATATTGAGATGGACCTACTTCTGTGCAACGAAAACGCCACTCTTTGATCCCTGCATCGATTGGATATTGCCGGGACAGCTCCAGTAGTGAACTTCTGGTTATTTGTGATTTCAAAGTATTTCCTCGAAACGCTGCTATTGCTTTGCGCCCTTTAAATGGATGTACGTCATTAGCGCTTTATACCCCACTGCAAGGTAATATATGAGGTGCCTTTTAGGCCCTTTAGCCTTTTATAAAAAACACAACACATGTATTTCCCCAACCTACTTACAGGCTCTATTGATTAGCTAGTCACAAGCCATTTAGATCAACTATCATACCGCGATAGTCAAACCCCTTAGATTTGTAGAAAGCTAACTCTACTTTTTTAAACGAATCGAGGTATGCTGCTAATAGCGGCGCAAAAAATACAGTCGCATAGTAGTGTTTTACTTCTCCATCAGGAAAATAACCAACATCATGGATTAGCCAATGTTGTATGTCGAAAAACCTGAAAAACACGACCGCAGCCAGACCAAATAGTAGAGATAAAAAAAGCTGACACCAAAGTGGTTTATCAAATTTCCATAAAATTCTACTGAGCCCAGATAGAAAAATCACATAAAAATAGAACACCGAAAGTAAAAATACAACTAAAAAATCAAGTTCCTCTGGTAACAAGAAAAAGCTAAATGCAGGTGCGACACACCCAAGCATATTTATTTTATATCTGTCGACAAAAGACTCGCCTTGGAATATTACATCATAGGGTAAAGAGGTTACTATTTTCATCTTGGCTATAAGCCCTTAAAAATGTGCAACTAAATCCACTCTGAAATCAGCGCCGAAGCAGTGCGATCTTAGCGTTACATTGTCATTAACTAATGACCTCGGTTAGAATAATACTTCCGAAAAAGATAACAGTAATGCATTAAGGGTATTAGCATGGGAATACCAGGACTAAATAATCCACCGACTTGAAAAACTTCAGGTGACCCGAAGCCAAATATTGAGTTTATAAGCACTGAAACTGAAGCCCAAATAGCAATAATGCCGCCAAGGAGAGCAAAAAAGTTACAGTAGCTTTTTGTTTTTTTAGAGAGATATTCTCTCGTATTATATAACTCAACTAACAATAGCCACAAAGAGACAATAGCCAAAGTACACATTACAAGTAATGACAACACCAAGAACTCGTATAGTTTCACTGTTTTTACTAACGAATCCAACACTATGAAGTAGCTTAAAAACAGCCCTCCAACAGCTAAGATAGTCGCAGGGACCAATACCAAAACAATATCTAAGAGTATTAATTTCCGCATAGAATTAACAAATAAGTCAATGCTCCAATATTAAGCGTCAAATACAGACTAAGCTTCACAGCGAATGAGCGTTAGCCTGACGTTACATCCGCGCCATTATTAGCATGTTATGTGTATTGCCCATACCTTTTCCCGAGCCCCCCAAAAAAAGCAAAGTTAATACTTGTATCTCAAGAACTGATTTTAATGCACTGCATTACTCGTTAAGTATGAAAGCATACTCTGATAATTGGATACTGACTTTTTCAGGAGATTAATAATTTTATCTTCTTGTCCATCATGAACCACAATCAAACGGCCTCTCACACTATCAAACATAGTAAAGGTAACTTCAGAGCGTTTGTATTTTATCCAGCATCCCACCGCTAATAACACCCAAATCAAAGTGACCACCAGCCCTGCTAAAAGCTTCTCAATCGAATCAACATTCAGCGAAGCCTTACCAACAGCAAATAGTGCCAGAAAAATAAAAGGTGACGCGATAAATTTCCATATCGCATTTTTTGATGTAGAACGAATGACATTTTCCACATCAATTTCATCATACTGGGCCTCAAACGCGATAGAATCTTCCGAGTCGCTATACTCATAAGACAACGCTTTGTCATTAAATACGAACTTAACTTTGTGCCCTTTAAACTTCTGATAAATCGTTTCCACCCGCCCTCCTGAAGTACATACACAGCAACTCGTAATCCCAGGATAGTATCATACCTATTAGATTCACTTTATGAGTACAGTTAGCGTTTCATCTAGGCTTCGTTTAACCAAAAACCTTGGCAGCCATACATATGTGCATCATTATTCCACTCCAAAGATTTCAACTCTATTTCGCCCGAGAGCTTTCGCCTTTTTTAGCGCAAGTGCCGCATCACTGGGCTTTTCTCCAACTCCTACAGACCAGGTTATACCATTTTTGCTAAGCAGCTCTGGACTAACAATAAAGTCCGAAGAAGCTTTCACTAATATACTGTCACCACCACAAAAAACCACTTCACAACCTGAAGCAATAAGGTGTTCTCGAATTTGTTGTAGTTCCATTGCTATCAATGCTGAGTAACTTGCAGCTTGCTCTAAACAATCTGAAAAAATCAACTTCTCTAGCTGTTTTCCTATCTCGTCACCATCAAAAACAATATACATCTCGACTCCTCAATACAACAGCTCTCGCTTATGTAAAAACTCACTATTTGGTTAGCCGCAACATGAAACAAAATCAGCCAGCCAAAATTTGGTCGCTGTTAAACAGTTTGTTATTGTGGTTTCATGCTTGAATCCCGTTTACAATCAAGTATGAATGGTTCAAAAACACTGCCGATCAACACGTGGTCTTGATAGGGCGCACCAACACTTGAACCTGAGATAGCCTCTCCGTTATTCAGGTATATTTCATCCACCGACATACCATCGTTTACATTTACCCGAAGTACTTGTGACGCTGAGAGGTTTGCATGATTTTTACTGTGCTCCAGATACTTGAGCATTTGCGGATGACCTGCGACCCACAAGTTACCTTCAGAATCCCACTCAAGGTTGTCAAGCCCGCTATCAATTGTCATTTCGTCGATGAGTTGCAACTTTCCTGTTTGGTTATCTCGAGCATAGGTTAACAGTCTCTCACCAGTGGACTCTGAGACATACACTTTTGACGAATCAAGGCTGACTTGAATACCGTTTGGGTAAGTCAGGTCGCCAGTTAATTTAGTAATACTACCGTTATTTCCATATGCTATTCCACCACGCGCCAGACGGCCGAAGGATTCCAAAAGGCGACCAAAGCGAGTAAGGCTGCCTTTGTCGATGGTTGCATAAAAACTTTCACTGTTAATTGCCGCAACGTCATTTAGGCTATACGGTAAATCTGTTTTAAATGTTTTTGCACGTTTAAGCGCCCCATCGATAATATCAAAAATGATTACTTCACTATCAGAGCGTTGCTCACTGCCGGGGGCTGATGGGGGATGATTCACGACAAAAAGCCGATCAGCTCCATGAGGGTTCTTCCACAACGAAACTCCATGCGGGTAAAAAGTACCGCCAAGGTCGTGAGACATAAGCGTTGGCTTTGAATAGGAGCCTGTTTGATAAGTATATATCCCACCACCACCAGACCAGTTGCGTCGATCGTGTGCAGAGATAAAAGCCAGGCCACTTGTTGGGTCAATCGTTATATCCTCTGCGCCCACCACACCCTCTACTGTACTGCAGGAGCCTGCAAAATGCGGTTCGATTGTTTTATATGCTCCGCTATCAATAATTGTATCCATGACAAAAACAGCCGGCGGTAAGATCAGGACCGCGATTCCTATTAAGCACTTTTTTAGCATTCAATTTCTCTTTGTTAATTTACCTGTTCAATTAAAGTCGGACTAATAAATAAGAACAGGTATATGTTGATAAGCCCAAATAACCAAAGCACGTGCCCCTTGTTAATTGAGTCTCTTCTTCTCATCTAACAGAGCTTGTTGCTCAATTACTATTGCTGATTGACATGCCCCGCATACTCGCCACAAGCACTTTTATTTTTTAATGATTTTGGAGCCCAATCTATGCGATAGATACAGTTAGAAGATAACCAATGGTCCTATTTAAGTAACTAGGAGTATTGTAATAATTTGTGATGCATTTTTACCCAGGCAGCCACTGAGCAATGAAAAAACACTCACAAGTAGTGAACTTGTTTTTGTTGAGCCCAAGCGCATGAGCCGCCATAGGCAACCTCAATTATGAGGAACCAACTAATCAACATTCACCACGTCCATCCTCATCAAAAAGCGGGATGTTCTAAATTGGCGTGTGTCATTTCTAGATGGGTGATGTAATGAATACCGTGCCATTTGTGGAGCCATTCGGAATTTTTTATAGGCACTTCTTTTAGCTGATTGAAGTCCACCCCACAAACATTGCCACCTCAACAAAGCACTGGAGAATTCCCTCTTTAGGGTAATCAGTAGGACGAGATAGTAATTTGTGCGTAACTACCTCCATAGAACAGCCTGGATATTTGTTTCAATAAGTAGTTTTAGACAAAGCGGTCGTTTTGGTAATCCTATCGTCAATGACAAAGCAGCTTCAATTCTTCTTGATCAACCTAACTGACAGGCCAGCTGTTGGGCGATCACGCGCTCTTTGTCAGCATACGGCTAACAACTTAGTGAAATCTTGCTTTTGTACTCCCAAAGGAGTTTATGGCTGGCTTATTTGCGCGCAACACTTTCACCACATATATTAAATTTAGGAAAACTTTTTGTTTGTGCATTTTTCCTGTGTAGCAATTTCGCTGCCCGGTTATGTTGAGCAAATCCAATTGTGAACTCTGAAATCTAGCTAATGACTAGCAAGAGTTGGCATTGCTCTATCCAACTAAAACTAAATTCACGACGTAAAGGAGTGATTGTGATGGCATTAATACAACAAGTTAAACAGGCACTTATCAGACTAATTGACGCAGACGCAGGCTGGTTGGAGTTGTTGAACCACCATGGCTGGCAAATCGACTTAGCAACGTTACGGCAATTAAGTGATGATGATTTTAAACAAGCGTTATTGACCAAGCCCTTAACAATAGATAGGAACCTGGCCGGCTTTACTGACTTTCATGTATCAGCAAACCATTTAATTAGTGCCAGTGAGCCTGCTAAAAGCTTGTTATATCATGCTTTTGCGTCCCCGAATGTATTAACCAAACCGGATGGATTTGAACTTCAGGCGTTTCCGAGCAGAGCAGAGATAGAAGTTGTCGAGAACTTTGTTTTTGCCGCCAGACAAGCCACATTGGCAGACATTGAACAACAAGCTCGCACCATTATGGGCTTTCCGGACAATGTAGAGCTGGAGCTGGCTGTGTGTAGCTTTAGTACCGAATACCGTGTTGCTCAGTCAACCGTACATGGTACTCATGCCGATATGTGTTTTTCGCGTACTGGTATTGCCCGGGTAGGAACCGATGAAGCCGTTTACTCACCCGAATTAAGAGGCTATAGCGTGTTTTTAGATGACGACGATATTCATCAAATTCGTGTTTTGCCCTGCCACTTCTCTCCTTATATTGCCGCTAAGTTTAAAGGTCGTAAAGACCGTTTTGGCCCGGTCGCGGTGTTAAGCGAAAACGTAGATGATTCGAACAATGAATTTTGGGTGCCCTTACACAAGTTATTCAACGGCGAGGAATGTATTTCGGGCCTTAAACTTGACGTTGATCAGCAAGCCAATTTGTATAATCAAAAATTGGAGAAATTTGCCGAGTTACTTAACCGGGAAGGCCTCAGCGAAGTGCCGGAATCCGCGTTACGTCAGTCACCTTTCCGGCTTACTGAGTTATTAGCTGAGTGGGGTGATGCGACAACGTTTGGGGCTGGTGCTTTAGTTCCGGTTGCCCACCCTTTAGTTGCAGGCGCCGCTTTGGATGGGGCGCCGTTAGATTTTATGACTCCTAAAATGACAGACAGAGGCCTCTTTTACAATGCGTTTGCTCCGACTTTGGCGATGCAAGCCGAAAGAAGCGGTGCGCGCCCTTGGCCCGAGTATGCCCATATTCGGGAAAAGGTTAATGAAGATGGCAGCAAGACCAGTTTGACAAACAACCCTGATGTCATCGACATCACCAAACAAGGTGGCTTTAATGCACTCCACTACCTGGATTTTGCCGCCGATGGCTCTGTCAAGCCTCATGTTAAAGTGGCTGAAAGTAATACTGGTTTGTCGCACAATGGCAAACCGTTGGAAAGCATCAGTGCATATAGTTTGGTTTCTGCGCCCGACTTCTTCCCTAAGGTGCGTCAGCGTTTTGTTTATAGTTGGTGGAAAAATGATATTCCCAAACAGGCACGTGAGGGTACCCTACCTGCCTGGTGGAGCTGGTTGGTTGAACACAACCATTGGCAAAACTTATGGCGGGCAGATCCAACCCCGTTATCTGACTTAAGGGTCGCAGCAAACATTCAGTTACCTAATTCACCTTTTACTAAAAATGATATCACCGCTAGTGCAATAGTAGCTTTACCTCAGGCCGAAGTGGCAACGGATGGTACAACTGCTGAAATCATAAAAATGGCTCATCCAAAGCGAAATACCTTTTTGCCGGATGGCGCGGCTGGTATTTTTGCCCCTGGCTGGGATACCAGTTTTGATACTTTAAGTACCCCGCAAGGCAATGTGGATCATTTGGCCGCGTATGGTTTAGGTAGCCCCTTTCCGGAGGATGCCAAGTTATGTGCTGCGCTGAGCACCTTTTGGCCAGCAGCTGCACCTGATACTACTCGCACCTTTTTTGAAGTGCCTTTTAGCGCAGGTAGTGTTGTGCCATTAACTGATGCCGAAAGCGGCGTTGGTGATGAAGTCTCGTGGGATGGCTTAACCGGCCCTCACTTTGTCGACCGTAATGCAGAGCGTAGTGTGGTGCAATTCCCTGATTATCCTCGCGCCGATTACACTCGCAATGCGTTGAATGGGCTATTTTCAATTGCACAAACCAGCAAGATCTCGCTTGAAGAATATAAACGTCGGATAGTGGCCATGCTTAGGGTTTACCGGGCAATTGATAAGCTTGATAACAAAAATGATGCACATATAGTGTCGTTTAAACAGGTTAACCCCGGAGATAGCGAATTAGAGCAAGCAGAAGAGCGCACCAATGCGGATCTAACCGGTCCTATTTATCGCGTTGAGGGGTTTGATAATGAATTTTCCGGTCAGCAAAACGTGTCGTCCCCAACCCCCACAGATGAATCCAAACACTATGCCCAATACCAGGTTAAGGTAAGTTGGGTGGTATTTGTCGGATCAGGCGACAATGTATTAATGCGTTTAAACCTGGGTGACGGTTCGGCTCGCCGCAGTAACTGGGTTAGTCGTGATGTATAAACCCGTTTTATGCTATTTAAGCTATCCGGAGTCGCTTAATGTCCGGTGCTGATTTATTGATAATAGGTGGCGGCCCGGCTGGTTGTGCAGCCGCTATTACCGCCCGTCAGAGCGGGCTTAATGTCATTTTAATTGAGCGGCAGAGTTTTCCCCGGCATCGGCCGGGGGAATCTTTACACCCGGGTATACAGCCCCTTTTTCGTCAACTGGGTATTGAAGACAAAATACTGGCAGAAGCCCCTCTGCGTTATAAAGGCCAATGGACTGAACAAGGAGACAACACCACCTTTCAAGCATTTGGAGAAGATGACAACGGCAGCTGGCAAGGTTTTCAGATCCCAAGAGAACAGTTGGATCTGTGTTTAATTGAACAGGCCCGCTTGCTGGGCGTAGATATTCGCCAGCCTTGCCGTGCCCTGGAAATAGTCAGAGATAGTGGCAAGGTTACGGGCTTGTCTACAACTCAAGGTAAGATCCTGGCACAGTGCATTATTGATGCCTCCGGCGGCAGACATTGGTTAGCGAAACAACTAAATACGGGCCTGACTTATTTAAGTCGTCCGCTTTATGCACGTTATGGTTATGTCAGTATTAATCAGGCTTCTGACTGCATTGAACAACCGAGATTTAAAGTGTTAACCAATGAATGGCAATGGTTAGCTCAGATCTCTGAGCGCACCATTCACTGGACACGTTTATTTTTTGATGAAAACACGTTCATTGAAGACGAAAAACCAACAGCACCTTCCGATGCTAATAAGCACACTAAAGCACAGAGAAAAATCAATGCGCCGCCAACAGAGTTAGCTCACTTACCAGGGCTAGGCGGTATTAAAGGGGCTGACGTTAGCTGGCGAAAAACCAAGGTGCCGGCAGAGCCGGGTTATTACATTGTAGGAGATGCCGCATTTGTACTTGATCCAACGTCGTCACACGGCGTGCTTAAGGCCTTAATGTCAGGTATTTATGCTGCTAATTTGGTAGCACAAGTCTACAAGCAAAAGATTAGTGACTCAGTGGCTGCTGAGATCTATAACAACTGGCTTACTCAATGGTTAGAGGGGGATGTGAATAAACTTAAAGCCTTTTATCAGAATACTCTGGATGTGCAATCATCGGATTAGGACGTCAATCAATTACTTTTGAGCTACTATTCAGTCAAGCCAATCTACATAAGAAATAGCCAATTTAAATCAATGAGAGGGGGAGATATTTATATCAAGCGCTTAGGGCTTCAAGATTTCCTCTACAACACGCCTGGCGCTTTGAGTTGCATTATGCACAGCGCCCCAATCCTCTTCTTGCGTGTACGAGTCTCCGGCAAAATACAACTTATGATCGATGGTACTGGAAAGAGCACTTGAAATACTCGACGGTGCGATATCCGCCAGGTATGCAGAGTGAATATATGGCTCATCATCCCAATTCTGCACAACATGATTTATATAATTTTGAGAGGCTTTACCATCGAAAACTTGATTTAACTCGTTAAGAATGTACTCGAGTTGCGCTTCTTGCGAAACCAATTGATACTGCCTGGCTTGCTGACCCACAGCGAAAAGCCCCAGTACATTGAATGATGTGTCCTGTCCGTGTGCGGCATCAAAATAGGCCCGTTGACCAGCACTTGTTTCACTATCAGGAAATGTGAGATAAGTCGGATAAAATCTTTCAGCGAAGCGTATAAACACTTTAATACCACCCCAAACCGGAGCCTTCCGGATAGCATTCAGTTTGCTATATGGCAGGGACGGGCTGAAACTAATCACCTCATTTTGTAGTATTTTCAACGGCACCGTGACAATGACTTTGTCGGCTTCGTAAAGCAATCCATTATGGTCGGTTACAATAACTTTATCTCCGGTATAGTCAATTGACACTACCTGAGTGTTAACAGTTATTTGTGACTGGATGCCCGGGATAACATACTCTTCAAAAAAATCAAACCAGGTGGCGTTTATAAATTTTTTATCTTCAAAATCACTGCCAAATGCGTCAAAAATTGGCGAAAGGTTTAGCGCGCCATTTTCAAAATACCCAACTCGATCCTGCCTTTCATAACCTTGAAGCTCAATAGAGTTTTCCCATGACGATGCCTTTAATACCTTCGTTAACTCGTTTTCTGAGGCATGTAGCCATTCCGCCCCCAGCGGGATGGGAAAATCAGCAAATGTGGTCGTACGTTTCATCCTGCCACCAAATGTGGAGGATGCCTCCAACATCTGGAAGTTTATGCCGCTCTGATGAAGTAAATACCCAGCAGTCAACCCAGCCGCCCCCGCACCAACAATGAGCACAGATCCAGAAAAATCTGACGGTATGGAGAGCGAACCACTGTCGCTTTTGCACGAAGTAAGTGGTACAGATATCCCTAGTAACCCACACATTTTAATAAACTCTCTTCGATCCACCTCACTCCTCCGCTTTAGATGCTAATGGCAACATTGATGTTCTCACAAAGGAATTGCGTTTCATCAGACACATCGCAAACAGGGGCGCACTTAATGCGTCCCATGGTTTGCTTTGTTATGATCTTCTGGCTTATCTATCGTTACTATCACGGCTGATAAATGTGGAAATCCCTGCCAAAGAGAAACGGACCCTTCTCCCAAAGAAAAAACGTCACTTTTTAGTTTTGGATAAAAGTACATATGGTGTACAGGGGTAGGATATAACTTGCCGTTGTAAAACATTTTATTATTTGGTGACATCATATAGACCAAAGCTGCGGTCTCGGCAGTTGGCAACTTACCTGCTCGAAAAGCCTCATCCACAATTTTGTATGTTTCATCGTAAGACTTACCCTCATACAGTGATTTCATATGTAATTCATATGCTGGTAGGATTGTTCGCATAGCTGGCTCATTAAAGCAGGACGGTTCATACCTTCCATTCGGATCGTGTACTACAGCACATGTAAACTTGTTTTTCCCTTTTTTTATAGGAATGAATTTTCCACCTTTAAATTTTAGAAAAGTAGCATCTTTAGTAACATGGGATGGCGCCCCTTCACTGGCTCTGGAGATTTCCAGACGATCGGCTTCACTCAGCGAAAAACAGGGTAAAGAACCAAAGGTTAATAGAGCAAAAATCAAATATTTCATAGTGGTTATTATTTCCTTGTATCAACTTACTCAAATATGCATAACGCCACTGCTAATTAGCACAAAAACCTTGGCTAAGCTTTGCGAAAAAGGAGCATAAGCCAAGCATGGTACGCCTTTTTTTAGACCTTGCTATAGACACGACTTCGACAGTACGTATACGTAACCATCGTATAGTTCAAAAAACTTATTGTCATTCACAATTTCAAACGTTGTGTATGGATAAACGAGATCTTCCGGCTCAAATACATCTATTTGAGTCAAATGAGTTCTTGCCGGAAATACCCCCCAAAACAGGCTAGTCCTTTCAGGTACTTGTCCCTCAACAACTTTGTTTGGAGACTTGGAATATTTATATGTGGGAGATTCGATCGTTTTTGAGATTCCAACATATTGAGTATTAGATAAAGAAACATTTTTCCCTAACCTGGACTTAGCTTCTGCCTCGGTTGTTAGACCGCCACGGTACTTAAAGACTTCGCTAATACAATATTCACCATAGTATTTTTTAGGTATTTCAATTGCATTGGCTGACATACAAATAGCAAAGAGGAAAAAGTTATAGAATTTAAACATAACACCTATAATGCCCTGTTAAGGGACTGATAATGTTTAGATAAAAGGTATAGCAAAACGAAACGAACCAAACGTTAGCAGGCCCAATAAATGTTAGGCATTGTTTCACTGAAACACCCCAAATAAATCAGGTATTGCTACCAGCAGAACTTGCCTGATCAGTAATAACCCAAGAGCAGCTCCAATAGGGTAAACGATAACCCTAGCGACTATAACTGCCTGCGGTTCCGACAGCGGCGTAAACTTAGCCAGCGACTTCGGCGAATAAGCCATAGACATCACAAGCCATATCGCTACACCACAGACCAATATCTGTAGCACAATCAAAAGTTGAGATGTATCGCTGACGCTTGGGGAAACTAATGCCGTGAACGCAAAGATCCCCCCCATACCTCCAAACAAAGCTAAGCCAACAATTGCCATATATCTCACGACCAAATCGACAGCCTTAAGACTCTTACGCATATACACCCAACGGTTGGTCATACTTTTCGAGGCACGAGCACAAACCAACCTTTATGTGCCCGATTACCTTAAGGCATTTGTTGTGCCCCATCTCGTAAATTAAACCGGATTACGACGTTATGTAAAGTATGCCTTTGATAGATTGGCTGAATCATTAAAGTGGAACTGAATAACGCCTTTATTTAAACGAGCTTACTAATCAGATAACCGGCCGTTACGATTAAAATAAAAAGGTACTTTTAAAGTTCCACCTTTTTCCAAAGCCGGCCAAAAGGCGCATTGTACCATACGCTAGTAGCTATACCGTTAGTTTTGTATAAATCTCTGTTCAGCTAGGCGTGTTCAAGTTGTTAGGCCAAAGTGTATTCATAGCATCACTGGTTTGTTATGAACAAACGCTTGCACGGTACTCATTTAATTCGTTTACAAAGACTGATAACTTCACATCAAATTGTCCTTTAATCATATTCATGGCTGCAACACCTGTATTTAATGGACGAGCACTAGGTAAATTTTTGAAAGCTTCAATAGCCCATACAGCTGAACTTTTATCATTTCCTTCATACTGGGGGTCAACTAAAAACAAAATAAAGCACTCTAAACCATAGTTTTGCTTAATTGAACGGATTTTCCAGGAGGACTCTAACCACCACTCAGTATTGTCGCTCTCGTGTATTATTTCCCAGCCACTTTGGACTAGCTTACTAAATAGCATTTCTTTGTAGTACTTCATGGTTTTATATTACTCATAATGCTAAGCCAACGGGAAAATCGTGGCTCTATAATGCAAAGGAACGCTGTGCTTTAGTCCTAGTGACCAAACGGACAGACGCTCATCATCTCAGGCTGACAGACATCATACCGCGCAAAAAAGTTATCTAACTGATGGCGTTAGCTACTATTCTTCCTTCAGGCTTATTTAAACCAAACCTGTCGTCTCGCTGCACGCCAAGCGTATGCAGATACTTCAGCTTGGATGACCTCAATTATGAGGTCATCCCCGTGCGCTTAACTAACCGGCGCAAAATAGCAGGCTAAACTTAGCGAGAAGGGGTCAACAGGCGCAGCCTGTTGTTCACGTCCTTGGGTTTCGACACTCTTAATGCACGCCTATTTAAGCCGTTTAATTATCCCGCAACTTAAGTAATGCAAAACAAAAAAAACTACCTGTGAAAGTAAACAAATAAATGGAATGAACACAAACATGCCTACTATTACTGAACCACTTTCACCATCAGGAATTACAGTAAAGTACTCATAGAGTACTAACCATATCCAAATAGCTGATACCGCAAGCTGCCACCACATGAGTTTTTTACTTTTAGAAACCACTCGAGCATGATAAGGCATAACTCCGAAACAGAATATGCAATATAGCAGATAAAAAACAACTCCCATTATTCAAGGATACTCCCAAAGCTTATAACGCCATGATCTGAGGCAAACCGAAGCGCAGCATAGGTTTTGCCCAAGCTGCAATTTGTTAAGCTCCATATACTTGAAACGCCTCTTATCTCGTACTGACAATATTCCCAAAATTGCCTTACTAACTTCATCTCCTGATAAAATTAGCGATTTCACACTTTTCAGGTTCACGCTTATCTCTGCTGATTAAATCTTTAGCTTCAACTATCAACTCTGAGCGACTAGGTAAGTGTTCGGGTAGTCTAATATTGGTGACTATACCAAGGTTATGTAAAGCATTTAAAACCCACCAACCAGGATCTGGCTCATCTTTGTATAACCCCAGCATCGCGGAGCCAGGAAATGCGTGATGATTGTTATGCCAAGCCTCGCCCATAGAAAGAAATCCTGCAATTCTTACGTTATGACCTTGCACAGCAGCACCATCTATAGACCAGTTGCGCTCTCCCTGATTATGGGCGAAATATCCTATTAGCCAATGCCCTCCAATTGAAACAACCACACGGACTGAGACACCCCATATGGCCCAACTCACACCACCTAACATATATAAGACAAAGGCTAAGATAAAGGACTGAAGCAACCAGGTTGATTCGAGAAATTGATAGAAGCGATTTCTAGAAACACGCGGCTCTAGATTAAACGTCGGAGGATGCTTTAGCTTTAAATCGCAATTTAATTGCCACCATCCGTCTTTAATCATATTTGAACCGTGGAGCAGGTAGTCGTGACACTTTGATTGACGTTGTGCCCAATCGCGAAGGTCATGCTGTCTAAGCATACCAATTGGGCCGGCCATACCAACTAAGACACCTAGATAGACAAAAATATATTCCATCCATAGGGGGCACTCATAAGACCGATGAATAAGCAACCTGTGCATGCCCAATGAATGGCCTAAACAGAGCGTGATGCCTGTTAAGGCCATAAAAACGAGAAAGCCGGAAAGTGAAAAAAACAGTGGTGCAGCAAACAACGAAACGAACAAATTTGATAAAAACCAAATTGATTTAGCTGGACTCCAAACTACCTGCCCCTGCCATGCACTTTCAGAATTATTAGAAAAAACTCTTTCGGTATTCTTCATACTTTCCCTGGAGATAGTTGACGCCGATAGAACTGGCCAAAAAACTGTTGGCTATCGTTTTGTGAGACACAAACAAAACCACCTTTATTTGTCCGCCTTTACAACTTTGTTATGTGAGTAGTTTAACTGCTTAATCAGCTGCTCCTCCTGAATCGCCATCAGTGTCAGAAGTTGCTGAACCGTCTTTCGAACCTGTGGGCTCTAAATACGTACCGTCACTCACATTCACCCATTGACCTTTAAGTTTTACGTATTTCTGCAAAATATTATGCACCATAATCGAACCAAATATAGGAACCAATAGTGCCAATAACACTAAATTCATTTTTTCAAATGCAGTTCTAATTGGACAACTCAAAACCGCATAAGCGGCAGAGGCAAATACTAATAAATGAACCAGTAGCAATACTAGATAGATTGGCCAGTTTTCCATAACTCTCCTATTTCATTTAACGCAAGCTTTTGTTTTGACTATTTTATTTCTCTAAAAAGCAATCAAGTAGCAATACCATAGGTAATACCACCATCCTACACGATGTGCTCAGAAAAAACTGCCTCAGATTCATGTTCAGCATCTAGGTTCATTAATCCTGGCATCGATACTTTGCGCGATAGCAATCCACTTTCACTCACTGAGCTGGGCCGAAGTATGAAGATCTTTGTCGTCACTAAGCACAATATTAAACATATTGTCTCGCTTTACGCCAAGCGCATGCAAATCGAAAATAGCTTTCGAGACATAGACATAGTAAAAGCCGATGCACCACCGGCTCGATATGCTGTTGTTGCTCTCTTTACTAGCGACGATTATCCTCTGGTGGATCGGCCAATATGCTCAGCACTCAAATTAGCAACGACTGTCAGTCTTGGCAAAGAGATTAGGCGACGAAATGATTGTGTTATGACAGGAAAGCAACCGCGCCAGGCTATACGTGAATACGTGCGCTTGATACATCAACTTGGGAGGCCTCAATTGACTATGATGTGAAATGAAGCGGAACCGAACCAAACTCTAACAGTCCTGCTTGAACAGCTTGCTATACGCACTTACAGTAGTTTTTGCATTACTCTGGTACAACCCTCGTTTGAATAGGTAATTACCATTTCTAAGTTTTCTAGATTTGATGGGTAACCCTGTAATACTGTTTCTGCGTTATTGTTCTTAACTTCGTACGAGATTGGAAACCAAAACTCAGCAACTTCTCCTTTTGTTAAATCCATGCGTTGAATTTTAAAGCCTTCAACTTCTACAGGAGCTGACACAACGATTCTATTCATCTGGGGGTGGTTGTCGTTTTTATATAAACGATCAGAAATACTTCCAATGACATCTATTTGAATTTTTAGCTGATTCTGTTCTTTAGTGCATTCTGCATGCGCTAAGTTAAAAAACACAAGAGCTGTAAAAAAAGCCAGAGTTTTCATATGCGTATTACGCCCGATTAAAATACAGAGAATACTTGGCCAAAACTAGCGAAGAATGAATGCCAGCCAAGCATTTGACGTCATTTTTGATGTGTTTGTTATGTCTTCTTAGCTACCAATCTCGCCACTCCTTCCAGTTCTTAAGTAGCCTGGAATTAGCTTGCTGCAACGCATTCACTTGTTCATCAGGCCACCACTGGGCTAAGTCAACACTTTTCAGATTGGGTAAGTTATGCAATGGCTCAAGGCTTTTATCAAGTACTCTCGTATTTACAAGACGTAGACGCTCTAAATTCTTTAAGCTCCTTATAGGAGATAGCGTATCTAACTTTTGAGTTGTCCACGTACTTCCGTTTAGGCTAAGAACTTTTAGATTCATTAAATGAGCGAGCTCCCGGATATCTGAAATATTTTTTATATTTTCAAATGCCAGCCACTTAATATTAGTTAGTTGTTCAATTCCATTTAAATTACCTAACTGAGTAGAGCTCCCCAAGTTGAAGTACACTAAGTTAGATAACTTTTTAAAATTGATGTGCTTTATACTAGAGTGTTTTATCGAAAGGCCTCTCAAATTAGGCATGTCACAAATGGCATCAAAAAGGTTTTGATTAACTTTTGGCGCTACCCATAACATTTCAACACGCTCTAAGGTTGGCAATATTTTAACCCAACCATCTCGCACTTTCTTTTCTTGGTATGCACTTAAGCCTAACTTATTAGAAGGACCGCACAATATAAGCCTGTCATTATTAAAGCCTTCTTCAATATCAAACTGCTCTTCTGGCTTATCTAAAACCCATTCATAACCTGAATAGTCAGCTTCATTCCAATTAATAGACAAGTGCGTACTCTCCTGAAAACATAACGCTGCGATCAAAGCCCCCAGACATTCATAATTAAATCAATGTGATGGATACTCACGCCACACTTTGAACAAATTTATTTCGCCCAAAGCTAACCAGATAATATCACCATGCGTATCATCACTATCCTACACGATATGCTCAGAAAAAACTGCCTTCAGATTCATGGTCGGCGTCTTGATTCACTAATGCCGGCAACCGAAACTTGCTCAATAGCAATCAACTTTCACTTATTGAGCTTAGCTGGAATGTTAAAGGGCCAGCCACTGCCAAACACAATATAAAACGTGTGGTTCGCTTGCTTAGCAATACCGCCATGCATAACAATCGGCTTGCTATTTAACGCTTTAATCCGCGCCTGACTTGTGGCGCTAACTGTAACTTCATAGAACAAAAACATCAAACCTAGTAGTATTTGAAATATTTGGTTAAGTACTTCAGTTAAGTCGCCGTATATCGGGTTAATTAAAACCCAAAGCCCAATCAAAATAAATGCTATACCGACAACAACACCAAGCAAACGCATAATTAACTTTTTAGTTGTCACAGTTACAGGGCCTTCGATTACGTATAACATTGCCATAAGGCGCGTCGCATTTGATGGTATGCTTAGGTGATGACAATACCGATTACACCAAATTTAGTGCTCGTTATTTTTTTAAATAAACCCATTTCCACCATGACATCCATAACCCGAGACATATCATGGTACCAGTCAATTATACCCACGGGCATAGTTAAAGACTGTGTTGTATCAATAAACTCAGCAAAGAAATATGGGTCAAGTACACCAAACTCCTCGCCATACCAGATTGGTACCTCAATAACCTGACCCGAATCGATATTTTCACAACAAAAATGCGCGCCATGATGATAGCACCGCCAGCCATCAGGAAAGAGCTCTATTTCGCCAGACTTACCCCACATTTCAGTTAGCGGAATGTCATTCAATTCGGTGATTTTTCTTGCTAACCACTCTGACTGCTTTCTAAACTCGCTAGCTGCATGCTTAATCTCTGGAATTATTCGATAAATTTCCGATTTGGAGATGACTTGCTTTATTGTTACGCAACTCCAATACTTTCGGCTTCCTGAAGCAAAAACACTGTAATTCTCAGGTAATTCATGCCTTAATCTGACTATCAATTTCTCCCTTTTTGAATGAGACATCCAGGAGGGAAATGTCAGTACTAAATGTCTCTCTCGCTCTACCAATCTTATAAGTTTTTCAACCGATGGCAGGAAAAAAGATGATATGTAATATCTACGAACAGGATCAGGCATTCGACCACCTAACGCCTGCATTTTCAGCAGGTTTGTAGCGGTCCCACGCATACGCTTACTAAAAAACATTGGTACGCTCTGCCTCGTCTAATTTCTTTAAGGCAAATTCACCCCTTTCAGATACAGCGTGTGAGCAATCTGAAGCAAAGCGTTCCGCAAACACTTTGGCATTTATACCTAGATTACCTAACTCTCGTATTAGAATCTCGGCCGAAACTCGCCTAACGATGGATGAACGATCTTCAGATGATCTCTGTAGTAGGTCTATTAGTGGAGTTTCAATTTCTAACTTCCGCTCGCCAACCACAGGTTTTAACCGGCCCTCACAGTACCTTATATCAGTCCACACCCATTTTCGACCTTCGACCCATACAACATGCCCTTCAAATAAGCTGCGATATGCCTTAGCTCGAACTGAGGGCTGGATAGCAGATTTAGCTATTTCTTCAATTTGCCCATCGAGTATCTGAGTGCGGCCAAGCTGAGCAAAGAGTGATGGCATAGGCCCAGAAGCAGACAAAATCAACTTAGACCGAAGGGACTTTGCTATCTCTTCTTCAGAGATGATTTTTAGAAGAACCTGTTTATCCCCCTCTTCTATCCTGCCCCAGGAGTTCCAATTCGAAAGCGCGATACAGAGTGCGTCAGCTACATATGCAGGGTCTGTCGACCTTGCTACCTCAGGGAGTATTTCCCTTGCGGCTTTACGAACTTGTGGTACCCAATCATTGAGCCTACGCACTGCAAGAGAAAAAAAGAAAGTATTTGGCGCAGCCCCAGATAGGGCTCGAACTGCTTTTTCACGTTTGTAACCATCCCAGCTAATAAGATCAAGCCATGTTACTAACTCCCTGGGCTTTGACCAGAACTGCCACTTAGGAGGAATAAACCCCTTTATAGCGGAAGAAAATTCTGCACGAATAATCCGTTCCCAATAGTCAAAACTCGAAAGCGGCAACTGAGATGTGACTTCGATTAGTTCAGTCATATCAGCGACGACTTTACTACCTGAGTTTATCGAGTTAGCAAAAGTTCTCACTGCAGAAATAACCTTATTTTCCATAATGTGTGATTGTTACACCTACTATTCTTGCCTCTTAACGCTTTTAGCAGAGGCGCAGTTTACTGCGTCCCTTGCCTGGATTTTTTGAATGCTGTCACTCCATTCAAGAAATGCAGCAACCATTTTATCTAGTAATAAGGGACCAGAAGCCCCAACAAACTTACGACCCTTTACTTGGCAAATTATCCAATCAGATTCTGAATCATAATTTACCTTTAGCTCATCAAATTGGGCCTTTTCTAAGTCAGTTCCCTCTAAATCGATCTCTAGTTTCCACCCTGGATTATCGAGGGTGCTTATTTTTACACCGAATTGATGCTCCCAATCTTCATTACATTGGGCTTGATACCAAGCTTGTAGTCTTTCGAGGTTACTCATAGTTCCGTTCGGCATTTAACGCTAAGCTAAGGGGTTCAGACGCGTGGCAAAATTGGCGAAACCGCCACGTGTTTGCGTCCCAGTGAGCGTTTTGTTAGTCATCATTTTGTATAACATCCGTTAAGCCAAATTTTTCTTTAATTCTACATGCATGCTGTACGATAAGGCTTTTTGAGTCCTTTAACCAGTCTTTACAATATACTTCCAGTTTAATTAAATGCCCTTCTTCGCGTATATCTTCTTGCATGAAAAACTCAAACCAAAGGGTGTTTCCATCTTTGTCTTCGAAAGAGCTGGCTTCTACCGTAAAAGTTAAATATTTAACCAACTTCTTTTCGTAAAGCGGTGTGAAGGTGTTATAAATTTCCGTTATGACGTTCATGTTTAGCTGATCTAATTGCCAACCATTTTGAGGACTTAGAACTATTTGTTTCATACCTGACGACTAATCTCCATTCAGAGGTTCATAATAGCTTGCTAAAATTGTCAAGCGAAACGGAACCGAACAAATTGAGAGCAACCGCGTCACTATAATGGTTTGTTATTTATCAAGTGGCACCGACTCTCCAGTTTCAATAGAGATTTTATGCACTATACCGTCGAAGTCCGTAACTAATACATAGTCACCATCGAATTCAAAACCCTCGGTAAAGATTTCAGGGCCTGATATGCTCCATACTTTGTCACCTGAGGAATTTAACCTACATATGTCTAACTCTCCCCAAGAAATTAAACAATCATATTCATCCACCCAAAAGACACCAAAGCAAGTGGCAAAATCAACTTTTTCTACCCATATAAGCTCTAGAGTAGGAAGCTTTAGTGAGAAGACAGAATCACCTGAAGCCACATAACAAATATCATTCTTAATAGTAAAAGAGTACTGGTGAACTACTGTTGCCCCACCAATACCCAAAAAAATTACAGATGATTCAGGGTTGTCAATTTCACCTAAGAACAGGCCGTGTGCTGAAGAATATTCGCTTTTTATATTTCTACAAAGTTCCACTTCATATGAACGAAGATTATCAGTCGAGTTGATCGAATAATGAGGCTCATTTATTAAAGTTACATCAATGCCGTTGAAGATTTTCTTCATACTTGCCATGGTACATAACGCCTTACTATAGAGTTTTATGTAAAGTAGGCCACTGGCCCTGCAAAAAACGGAGCAAAATTCAAAATGTCAGACCGCGTAACTTGTTATGTTGAGGACTTGATACTATGTATGTAACTGTCAGCGTCTTCAGACCATACAGGTTCTAATTTTTTAAGCACTTCAAACGCGGCAAGAGCTTCCGTAGTTTTACCTAGTTTGTATAACGCCTTAGCTTTGAGGTACAAAAGCTGCCCATCGTGAGGACAACGTGCCAGATGGCGTTCACAAGAAGACAACGCAGATTCGAAATTTCCCTTACTAAGCTCTCGCTGAATAAAACTATAGAGTTTACCACCATCACGATACCAATCATTGTAGGTTCGAAATAGTGCGCCAAAAGTATGTAACGCCACCAACACGACAAGCAGAGAAAGTATGATATCTATTTTTTCCATTTTATAACTTCCAGTAGCGTAACATAACGCTCGCAAAAGGGGCTGATAATGCCTAGCTATAATTGGTGAGGCACGAACCAAGTCAAGCTTTATTAGTCCTGACGTAGTTATGCGTGTAATGTCTAATGCCACACCTGTTTTGCAAGTAAATGGTGAACAACGACAAGTAACAATATCATTGCACCAATATATGAACCTATCAAGTTTAATGGAGGTAAAGAAAAGCTACTCAAGCACAACTAACGCCGCTATCACAGGACTGCTGGCTGTAGTTGTAATTTATGTTAACGTAGCGGCAACGTAGTGCATAAATTGCCACGAAGGACTTCAGTTCCAGCGAATAACCTTGTTAACTCTTGAAAACTATAATCAGCACGAAACATGTAGTTACTAACGGGCTCTATCATAGTGCTCTGATACTAAAGATGGGCGCCAAGCCTATCACGGCATGGTTCTCCACTTCATCTTACCGGAACCTGGTGCTGCCACCTTTATAACCTTCATTTAGGTAGACTAAAAGAGTCATCATCGTAGATTTCCAGCAACACCAGCCCTCCATCTTTGTGCATATTAAATTTCTGGCCAGCTGTATAGCGATCGAAACGAAAGAGAGGAGATAGCCCAATGGCCTTTCTACCCTCTATTTCTGGGAAAAGATGATGCGGAAGCTTATTCCACCAATCCTCAGTCAGTTTTTCAGAAACCCAATCTACTCGTTCATTACTTCTAATGTGAGTTAAATGAGACCGTCCTTTTTTGGTATCAACATCAGCAGAACGAAACCCATCTTTTTCCGCCCGCACGATAAATTGTTCACATGCTCTACTAGAAAGAAATGAATCAAGAGTAAAAACATTCTCGCTAACAGAGAGTAAATTCATGAATCTGAGTTGACGCGCTTATTATAATTTATTTTCGATTTCATCTTGTAGTTTTTCAAGTTCATCAAGGACTTTCATAAATTTGGCACCGAAATCAGTGACTTTGTACTCCACCCTAGGTGGCACCTCATTGTAAGAAACTCGCTCCAGGATCCCAAACTCCGTATTTTTACGCAGACACTGGTTCAGAACTTTGGTGGTTAAGCCTTCAATGCTGCGCACCATTTCACCAGGCCGATTGATTCCATCAGCCAAGAGCTGATAAACCGTAAGAGACCATTTGCAGCCATAAATAGTCTCCACCATCTTTGCACTTTCAGTCGGTGCTGTTTTTCTCAAATATTTTTTTTCTCTATCTTTCATAAAGATGTACCAAAAAGTACCTACCTTACCAATTTGTACTTACTTTTTAACGCTAAGGTGAGTCGATAAATTATCTCCGTACCTTAACATATATCGGAGAATATCTATGACAACTTCAAACATTGCATTAATCGTCGGTGGTTCGAGCGGAATGGGCTTTGCAACAGCAAAACAACTCGTCGCTCAAGGGAGCAGTGTGATTATCTTAGGCAACAATGCTGATAAGCTGGAATCGGCCAGGTCTCAGTTAACCGCAATAGCGAGCAATGACGTTAGTATTGAGACATTACAAGCCAATCTCTATGAGCAACAAGATGTTGACAGAGTCATTCAAGCGATAAACTCGGACGAAAGGCATATCCAATACCTTGTTAATTCGGCAGGTTACTTCAACCCTAAGCCATATTTAGAACACGGAATAGAAGATTATAATGCTTATGCTCTACTGAATCGGGCTACCTTCTTTATTAGCCAAGCCGTATCCCAAAATATGCGTAACAATGGAAGTGGCTCCATTGTTCATATTGGTTCCATGTGGGCTAAGCAGGCGATCAAAGCAACCCCCTCTTCTGCTTATTCAATGGCAAAAGCAGGATTACACGCGTTAACGCAGCACATGGCAATGGAACTGGCCGACCATAATATTAGGGTAAATGCTGTGTCACCTGCGGTTGTGAAAACGCCCATTTACGAAACTTTTATCGATCCGGCAGAAGTGGATGATGCCCTTGCAGATTTTGACAGTTTCCATCCCATTGGTCGTATTGGCACACCAGATGACGTTGCCAACGCTATCATGTTTCTATTGAACGAAAGTGCAAGCTGGATAACAGGCGCGATTTGGGACGTTGACGGCGGTGTTATTGCTGGCAGAAATTAGGCAACAATCTTTATTGGAGGTCAATATGACTACTTTAATCAATGCAGATTTCAAGCAACGTGTCGTCATTCAACCCGCCGACTATAAATGGGTTGACTCTCCGATGCCTGGCGTTGAGCGCATGATGCTTGATCGCGTTGGAGATGAAGTCGCACGAGCGACCTCTATCGTTCGTTACGCACCATACTCAACGTTTTCATCACACACTCATAGTGGTGGAGAAGAATTCTTAGTACTTGATGGTGTGTTTTCGGACGAGCATCAAAACTACGCAAAGGGGAGCTATGTGCGCAACCCAATTGGTACATCTCACACACCAAAAATAGGTAAAGAAGGAGCAACTATATTGGTAAAGCTACATCAATTTGCTCAGGACGACACAGAACAAAAAATGATAGACACTCAAAACCACCCTTGGCAGCCAGGGCTTGTAGATGGGCTAACGGTGATGCCGTTGCATGAGTTTAAAGGTGAGAAGGTCGCCTTAGTTAAATGGGCACCTCACACTCAATTTCAATCGCACACCCATTGGGGAGGGGAAGAAATCTTTGTATTAGAAGGCACATTTTACGATGAGCATGGCCAGTATCCCAAAGGCACCTGGCTTCGTAGCCCACACATGAGCCAGCATACGCCTTTTACGAAAGAGGATGGCGCATTGATTTATGTAAAGGTGGGTCATTTGTAAACAGAACGTCCGCATAAGGCCCCCACTACACGCTTGCTGATATTTTGGGGCCTGGTGCCAAACCAGAAAGCGTGCAATAGATTACTTTTAATGCGTTTGTTAGGCATTTCCGTGCTGTATTTGGCTTTCAATCTTCTTCATGAAGCTCTGTGCACCAAAGCATCTAAATTTAAAGATCCCGTACGGTGTTGTGACAGCGATGATTTTCGTCAAGAAGCCAAATTCAACGTCAATATTAAAGATATGCGTTAAAGGAATGCTAAGGGCATTGTCGCCCTTATGGAATATCTCGTTCACGGTGTTTGGGGTAAAATTAATATGATCTTGAGTAAGGGTGACCGCTCCCCCAACCCAAAGGCCACCATATGCTTCCTTGAACTGACTCAGGACTGATTCAACTACCAGCTCGTGAAAATCGAAGCCTGACAAGTCTGCCAGATTTCCGACCAGGGATAGATCTTCTTTTGCATCTTCGATTAAAAAGTTACAAAGCTTTTTAGCTATTTTTAAATTTGACATATGCTTCCGTGATGTATGCCCAGCGCCCGCCTAAGCGATAAAAAATTTTGGCGCATGTTTTTGAAAAAAGCGACAGGATTTTGTATCCGAATTGCATTACTTGTTATAAACCTACTTCAAATACCTAACTAGTTTTTCTTTAAAAACCAACCAATAACAACCAGCAATGCAAATAACACTCGAATAGAACTGGAATGCGACATTAACGCTGTCTGTTGAATTTATGAAATGAATTCCAGGAAAAACCAACAAAAAATTTGGGATAATTATATTCAAAAATTTGTAATCTTTTCGCCATAAATAAGGACTAACAACGCCAATAATTAGCCCTATAAGAATACCAGTTAAGACTGCGAAATCGGCTCTATCATAATTAAAAGTAAGAGCAATCAATGCACATAAGCCAAACAAGGCAATCCAAACTGACTTTTCAACAAGCTTTAAGTTATATCTCGCTAAATCGGAATTTATCATCTATGTTCCATGCGCTTATAACGCCGTTGTGCCCGACTAAAATAGTTGACTAAAAAATTGTAAAGCTCGAACAAAGCCAACTGTTTGTGCCCGCATTTACGACTTTATTATGTTTTCATTTCATAAACAAATTTAAAAACACTACCTTTCTTTTCAGGTTGCCAGCCAGTTTGAAGAGCAGACCTGATACAATTTTCAATGTCTTTTGGTGTTACAGGTAGTTCGGGGGTTCCAATCCAATTCTCACAACGTATCCAAGGAAATATTATAGATAAAACAGCGCCAGACTTTTTGGTTGATTCTGCTACAGCGGTTATGTGGTTTTCAAAAGCCCCCTGACTATATGCCGGTTTGCTTCGAATCGGTCATCTGTACTCTACAGAGTCAACAACTAACTTACATGAACCTTCCTTCAGGATTGCCATAATTCATCTGAAAACATAACGCCCCTAGCAAAACGAGAGCGTCAGCTGCCCGATTGCGCGCCTTGTTATGCTTTTAATCCCAATAACTTTCTTGATATTTCAACATATTCAGGATTCCCTTTGCCATTTAGCGCCTCGATTAAACCCTCACGACCTGAGTCAATTAACGGGCTTTTTCCTGAGATAAGCACTTTAAGTGTATTTGACTTAAACCAAGGTATTGCTATTTCTTGGAAAGCCTGAAACATGGCATTAGCACATAATTGAATTGATTCTTCACTATTCTCATATTTGAAGCCCGGTTCGTAAGGGTGTAAATCAATACCTGGCATACCATTTAATGCAACATATTCACGAGAGTCGTTAAGTGCCCGAATCAAAACATGCATTCTAAATGTTGGCCCGAACGTGTATTTGTGGAAGTGAACCACATGCGCAACATGCCCAACCTCCTTAGAAAACCAATTACTACGCCTAGTAAAATCATGTTCTTTAACCAACTTGTTAAATCGTCGCAGCACTTTTTGACCATTAGCCTGTTCAATTTTCTTTGCTTCTTTCTCAGCAAGATATTGTTCTTTCTGCTCTTCCGTTAGATGGTCAAGTAATTTAAACCCTTTAGGAATCACTTTTCTCTCCTTGCAATGAATAAAGTCGCCCGCAGCCGCTGACAAAAGTGGCGCTTGTTTTACGGTTTTTTGTACAACAAGTAACAGTTTTGGCAGTCGGTTGCAGCGCCCTGTTGCATGCGATTTTTAAGCCCATGCAAGCCCCATTGGTAACTGAAAGCTACTGTACTCTACATGGACAATACGACGTTGACTTGGCTTAGTTCCTTTACTTGATGAGTGCAGTAAATGAGGCCTCATTACCAATAAGTCCCCAGATTTAGCTGAACAGATATATTCTGCTGATTCGGCGACAACTCTATCTTGTTCATTTTTACTTAGAATACCTAAACTTTGACTATTTGGAATTACTTTTAAGCAGCCATTGCTCTCATTTGCATCATCAAGATGAATGCGGAAGGTCACCATTTCTTCCAGGACATTTAGAGCTGGTTGAACATGATGAACGCCATCTTTCAAAGTCCACGGCCCCCAACCATCAATTTCTTTTTTGTCAGATACTGAAATAGTCTTATCTTGATGCCAAGTAACAAGCCAGTTTTTATCAGGGGTTTTATCAAAGACAATTACTCGAACCACCTCGGGATTTCCGGATAGAAAGCTTTTAGCTTTATCTCGAAGCAAATCCGACTCGACAAGTTTCTTAACTAAGATGAGCTTTTTCTCGGCATTACGGATTCCATGTTTTGGATAATCGGAACCTAATGATTCAATTTCAGTTATGATTTCATTGATTAAGTCATTACCTAGAAAGCCAGAGTGAATCTCAAATCCGTTTTTATCGATGTTCAAATTTCACTCCATTCTCAGAACGTGGAACGTCGTTGTAACCGGTTAAAATTTTGTGAGGTACGAACAAAGCCAACTGTTTTGCGTCCATTGGTTAAAACATTTTGTTAGGTATTTTATTTTACACGCCTAGTAAGGCAAACATTTCCTTCATACAAAAAAGCTACTGCATCGTTTCTTATCAAGCATTCCTCTCTAGTTAGCCCATTTACCCTATCGGCAGTACATTGTTCATAATAAGCTAAGCACGCTAATCCATCATTGATTTTTCCCCAGAATAAAACAATTAGGATTAAAGCGCCTGACAAGAAATACAAATGTCTATTGTTTTTTATTTTCACGCTCACCTCAATTGACACCAAAATTTTCCCGGTTGAGCCGTTTGTGACAGCATCAGTAGTGTGCAGGATAATAAAGTTCATGCATGCTAAACACTAATTGCTGTTGATTATTGAAAGTGAAATACATTTGTAAATCACCTTTTCCTAACGATGTATCATGACCTGGCAGCTTAATTGTAGTAACCAAACCATAACCTTTTTCACACGAAGACATCGGATACTCGAACTCTTCGGTACAGTTGTTATAAAACTGCACCGATTCTTTCTTTTGACTTAAAACCTTATATACGTCGGCCAGCATCTTCCCTTTCTGGAACTGCAACATGTATTCTTTTGCCCACTTACTATCGTCTTTAATTGTATCGCTTGCACATGC
The DNA here is from genome assembly GCF_022347845.1 of Pseudoalteromonas sp. McH1-42. NCBI lineage: Bacteria > Pseudomonadati > Pseudomonadota > Gammaproteobacteria > Alteromonadales > Pseudoalteromonadaceae > Pseudoalteromonas > Pseudoalteromonas sp. McH1-42. Next base: position 110,759 of record NZ_JAKRFU010000017.1, read on the forward strand.
GTTGAGTGAGACAACGAAAAATAGAATTGCTAAATATTTCATAGGCTATAACGTTTTGTAAAGGGGCAACCAAAACGCAGTGTAGGCTTTCCCATGGGGGCCACGTTTTTTGTGGCCGGAATGTATTTGAGCAATTTGTTATGTTCTGGTTTGATATTCATGTTTAATCTCAGTCGCTAGCGACCAAGCTTTAGATTGTAATGAGCTGAACCTTTCATTCTTACGAGTTGTACGGGATAAGTAGTAATCATTAAATGAACCCATACCGCCATAGGCACCCAATACTTTTTCTACACCACTGAAATCGGATTGTATGATCCTTTTTCTAGCTTCCTGCATCCAAATCAACCAATTCTCGTTTCCATCATCTTTTAGATAAGAAATCATTTCATCTAGAACGGCTACCAATTCTTTAGTTTTAGGTCCCATATTTCCCTACACATAACGCTCGTCGAAAGCGAAAAATGCTTGGCTAAAATTTGTGGGGTACGAACAAAGACAACTACTCTTTGTCCGCCCGGTTTGATTAACTTTGTTATGAATGCCTTTGAAATGATAAAAACCAGCTATTGCCCCAGATGGTATAATAAGTTCTATATACGTTTCGCACACTACAGGAGCTTGAAGATCTTGAGCGATTATCCCAATTGCAATCTTTACCACTGTACATAACATCAATGCGTACACCACCAAAGAGGAACTCTTTAATCCAAATATCCATACTTGAAGCTTTAGCCCACTCTTGATTAGGCGAACCTAAAACTTTATGAACTTCACCTCTTTTTAGGTTTTTATGAGCTTGTAAAGAGTTGCTCCACAACGTGTATGATGGCATTGCTAATATAAACACAGCTATTAATGAGAGTAATATGATCGTTATTACTGTTTTTTTAATCACGCTCGATACCCTCTGCATACATAACACCTTACTAATAGGCGCAATAATGCTTGGCTAAAATTAGCAACGAAGAAACACAAGCCAGCGGTTTGCGTCCTTTTAAGTGACTTGTTAGTTTACTATTTCGAATCAACTTTATTGGTACCTGCTGGCCCTTCAACTATAGCTACACCACATTTGTTTGCTATAGATTGTATTGAGTCTTCTAGCATTTTGTAGCCAAGTTCATCCGCGCCAATTGGTTCTAATGAAAGCACATAGCCATATTTTAAATCTGGTTCCAATTTTAATGCTTGAGCGGTGGGCTTCTCTGAATCATCCAGTTTTTCTAGAGTCAACTGCCAATCCATTTTAGGGCTGGGGTATACATAGGAAGTAAAATCATCCCATTTTTCCTCACTCCAATCGCCTGATCTTGGGAGAACAGTTGGTAAAGCCGCGATACAAGTAACCCAAATTGCAACATCCATGCTCATATATTTCTCCTAGTAAACTAGCACCTCAATAAGGGGCTTTTAAATAGTTAGCTAAAATGTGTAGCAGAACAGAACCTAGCCAACAGTTAAAAGTCCCATCTTAATTAGCTTGTTATAACTACATTACTACACAGTCAATTTCTGTTTCAACTAACCATTTTTCGTCAATGAAACGGCTTATCTCTACAAAAGTACAGGCTGGTTTAATAGCTGAAAATAACTCACCGTGAGCTTTTGCCGCTTCTTCCCATTGAGAAATATCAGTAAGCATAATCCGAGTTCTAACAACATCACTAATATTCCCTCCAGCTTCTTCTATCGCACCAATTGATAGCTCAAGGCAATATTTCGTTTGATTGTATACGTCATCAATATAAACAGTTTCACCATTTTTTATTGGGGCAGTCCCTGAAACAGAGATTTGATTTCCGACACGACAGGCACGAGAAAAACCTATTGGTTCTTCAAGATGCGAGCCTGAACTTACAGTTTTTCTCATAAGTCGACCTGTAGTTATGACGCGGCACTCAGCCGCTGACAAAAAGCATTTGTTTTGCCGCTTTATGCAAAAGAATAACAACTTTAGCAGTCGGTTTCAGCGCCTTGTTATATTACCGTTCACATAGCCTATTTCAGCTTTTTTGTTATACGTTTAGCCTGCCATTCCTGGAGGTAGAATGTCAAATTTCGGAACATTGTTAGGAAAGGTTGCCCACGATGGTGCTGAAGATGCATAAATCGACATTTTTGGAGTGAAGTTATTATGTTTTAATGAAGTTGCCGATACGGAGTAAAAATTACCCGCTGTTACCTCTGCGCACAAAGCTGTGCTACAAGTACTACAGAAGTGATAATGTACCTCTTTTCCTGAATCCCCAGAACGCGTATACGAGGAAGGTGTACCTTTAGTAAAAGAAAAGTTTTCTATTGGCACCCAAAGCCCAAACCATTTATCCGATCCAGTAAGCGCTTGACAGTCCTTACAATAGCAAAAAATAGAATTTATAGGATCATTATCAAAGCAAAATTCAATGTCGCCGCAAAGACAACTTCCAATGTGTTTTTCCATGCTATCTCCAGTGTGGTTGATTTCAGAAATGGATAGAATGAAATCAAATTCATATTGACTTCCCCCATCCAAAGATCGACTTCATCCTAGAGCAGAATTTATATATGATAAAGAACATATATAAATATGAGAAAGCCTAACCTTATGCCCTACACAAAGGAGCACAAAAATAAAACCCGCGAAAAAATTCTTGATAGTGCCTTCAGACAATTTGTATTAAAAGGTTTTGAAGGCGTGACAATCGATGATTTGATGAGAAGCTGTGGACTTACCCGAGGCGCTTTTTATGCGCACTTTACAAGCAAAGCAGAGCTTTACCGTGAAGCATTAAATTTCGCTACCAGCAGTACCAAGCTTGCCAACCTAAAGCCTGAAGATTTATCAAATAAACAATGGCTATGCCTATTGTTAAATGAATACCTAAGTCTGGATCACGTAAAAGGAAAGAATCCATGCCCACTCGCGTTCTTAGTTACAGACATCAACATGAAGAATGATGAAGCAAATATCGCTTACGCGAACACTTTCCATGGTATGAATGCAGCAATTATGGAATACGCGAAAAGTTACACGGATTGTGACGAGCAAGATATTTTGTCGGTAACTGCAATGATTATCGGGGCAGTAGCTATAGCGCGAAAGCTTCAGGATCTAGATTCTATTCATAGTTTATTAGAAGCATGCAGACGAGAAGCTGGCGCAAAGCTGGGAGGAATATAACACCTTATTATATGTATATTACTCCTGAGTTAACCAGTAATTATGAGCCCCAATTGCATGATCTAAAAACTGCCAAGGGACATACATATTGTTAACGTATTGGGAGTAAGCTGTCTCAATATTTGCTGGTTTATATGTTAAACAATAGTCATTTAGCCTCTCGGTAAAATTACCAGCTTTGGCTCCACGAAACAAATATTGATCGAGTAAGCTTGTAACCACTTTGACATGTTCCAGCTCACTTGGGCACTCTTAAGGTTATTTTTTGAAATTGCATCTTATGCATTTTCCACACCTTGCGATACAACATAGTTGAGGCTTGCATTAAGTGAATGCGGTGGCATGTACTCTCCATTTACACATAACGTTGTGATAACGGGCACGTGCTCGCACCAAACCTGACCAAACCAATGTATTCACGACACTTTCTAGCGCTTCGAGATCGGCAGGGTGTCCCGTTCATGGCTTTATTAAATTTTCACTTTACCTTCGATGAAAACAGATACTCATTATCCTCTACCGATAGCATAATTTTGTAAGAGATAAATTTTTTAAATTTCAGGTCATACTCGAAATCTGCCAAGAGAGTCCCGCCATAACATGATTTTTCATCTTGGATATCTAACTCACACTTTAAGGAATACTGGTATCTTGACAACTCATAAAATTCTAGAGAATGTCGTTCGTTATTCCATCTCGAGCCATCGCACCAAAAGTCACTTGGAAGCTCCGTTTTCCTGAGGAGACACGTTACATAATAACTAACCCAGAAATCTAAGGTACTCATGAATTCTGAATTCGAAATGTTGGCTCCCTGCTGCTTCAATGTATTGCCCAAATCAGCCTCTAGTCGCCTGAAACGTTTCTTCAATTTTCTTTGATTAATACGATGCCCCACGAAATTTAACGCTTTACTCTGAGGAATCCCCAGATAATCATTCTTAAAATCAATGTGATGGACACGCACGGCATTGTTTGATCTAATTTATTTCGCCAAAAACTAACCAGATAACA